>JBAIYI010000161.1:0-2182 GCA_037915955.1 Terriglobales bacterium | reverse complement strand
AATTGTGGAAGACGCCTTCCACCGGCAGATTCACGTCCACGATTTCCGGGATGGTGAGCTTCATGAGCGGCAGGAAGATGCGCTCCACAGCCTTGCCCATCCACGCGTCTTCCATGGGAGGCTTGCCCACACTGGTGGTGGCGTAAATGGGGTTCTTGCGATGCGTGATGCAGGTAACGTGCAGCACCGGGTATTCATCTTCCAGCGAATAGAAGCCGGTGTGGTCGCCGAAAGGGCCTTCCGTGCGCAATTCGTCAAGCTTGACGTAACCTTCAATCACGATTTCCGCGGTTGCGGGGACTTCGAGGTCTACGGTTTCGCACTTCACCAGTTCAACCGGCTTGTTGCGGAGGAAACCAGCGATGATGAATTCTTCGACTTCCGGCGGCGCGGGAACAATCGCTGAGAAAGTGAGAGCGGGATCTGTGCCGATGGCGACAGCGACTTCCATCTTGCCGCTGGGACGATCGCCGGGAGCGAGTACGGAGCCTCCGCCGGAGCGGGCCATGATGTCTACCCCAGCCCGGCGGTCGTGCACAGATACCGGTTCTCGGAGTCGCGCCCCGCTTTCTTGAAAAGTTTGTGATTGCTTCCAACGCAGCATGTCGCGGTAGTGCTCGGCGGCAACCTTCTGGCGCTGCCAGTGCATGCCGACGGTGGTCGCGTCATATACCTGCATGCGGTACATGCCGACATTGCGCTTCCCTGTCCGAGGATCGCGCGTGATCACGCAAGGCAGCGTAATGAAGCGCCCTCCGTCCTTCGGCCAGCACTGGAGCACGGGAAAATCGAGGAGCGAAAAATTGTCTTTCTTTATTACTTCCTTGCAGGGCCCGGTCTGGACAGTGCGCGGGAAGAGCTTGCCCATATCCGCCAGCATGGGCAGCATTTTGAGCTTTTCCATGAAGCCTTCCGGCGACTTCAAATTCATGAGCTGGCGAATGCGATCGGCAATTTCGTCGAGGCGCTCCACGCCGAGAGCCATCTGCATGCGACGCTCAGAGCCGAACTGATTGATGAGCACCGGAATGCCTTTGGCGCCCTTAACGTTTTCAAAGAGCAGAGCCGGGCCGCCAGGACGAGCGTACTTTTTTGCCGCACCTTTGGAGACGCGGTCGGTTATTTCGGCGAGTTCCAGGATGGGATCAACTTCAGCGCGAATGCGCTTGAGCTCGCCCGCGCGGTCCAGCGCGGCGATCCATTCTCGAAGGTCGTTGTAGGCCAAGAAAGCTCCTTAAGGGTGAAGGGGAAATTATAAGCGGTTGGCGGAACACCTTTGAAACACAGAGGAACTAAGGGCGCAGAGGGGAAGATGGGTTGAAGGAGTGACTCGCGACTCGGGTCCAAGAACGCTGAAGATCGCGGCTGTCGGGCCGATCCGCACGATTGAGCCAAGGCACTTCAAAGACTCTGTGTCCTCTTTCCCGCCGCGTTTCAGAGGTGTTGGGCGAGGAACAACCTCAGTTCATCTGCTCTCATCCTAACGGCTGAATCTGTCTGAACCCCATCCGGAGTCCCCGTTACAAATGGCCACTGCTATTCAAGGTGAGAAACAATATATTGACGCCTTCCTGCGGCTCACACTGAAGCCGACCACAGCCGCCGACCAGTTCCCGCTGCTTACGTCGTTGAACGCGGAACAGCGCCAGGATTTTGTGGAACTTGCCGACTCCAACCATGTGGTGGTGCGTGCGTTTGAAGTGATCAATCGCCTTGCCGGAAATCGCGGCGACGCGGCGACGCAGGCCTGGGCGGTGGGCGTGCTCACACAGGAGCGGGCACGGATCGCAAACGCATTGGGCAGGCTGGAAGAAGTTTGCGACGCCCTGGAAGTTGCAGGCTGTCCCACGGTGGTGATGAAGACGCTGGACCACTGGCCCGATCTTGGGAATGACCTTGACCTGGTGTGCCTGGGAGACCGGCGGGCGGTGATTGAGGTGTTCACGAAGAAGTTTGGTGCGAAGCTGGAGGCGCGGAGCTGGGGAGACCGGCTGGCCAACAAGTGGAACTTTGCATTGCCGGAGCTGCGCGAGTCAATTGAGACGCACATTGGCCGGCTGGGGCAGACGGGAGAGCATATCCGGCTGGCGCAGCGGTTTGTGGACAGGCGGGTGAGCGTGAGTGTGGGCGGGCACAAGTTTTTTGTGCCGGCGACGGAAGAGCGGATCTTTGCTGCAACGCT
>JBAIYI010000059.1:0-10875 GCA_037915955.1 Terriglobales bacterium | reverse complement strand
TCCAGCGGCGACGCGTCATATCCGGGAAAGCATAACGTAAGAGCCGGCCGCAAGTCCCAGATAGAGGATTCCCAGCAGTCGGCTCTGGAAGACGAGCGAGTCCAGCGTGGGATACTGCGCCTGGAAGAAAACCTCAGCGGCGCTGATGAAGGAAAAGATTGTGCCGATGATCACCCAGGCCTGGTGCCCCCACGGAATGAAATAAAGCGCACCAAAAGAGATTCCCACCACCAGAAACAGCAGGGCGCGCAGCTTTGCCTTGCCGGGCGCGGAGCGGCGCAGCCAATCAAGCTGGAGTTCGGCGAAGCGGCGCGGCAGCATCACGCGGATGGCTCCGGCGAGCCCCGCCACCACAATCACGAACCAGATGTAGTACTTACCCAAAGATTTCTTTCACCTTGTCAAACAGGCTGCGCGGTTCCGGCTTGTTCTCAAGCTGTGAGGACTCCGCCAGTTGCTCCAGCAGCTCGCGCTGCTTTTTATTGAGCTTGGCCGGCGTCTGCACCCGCACTTTTACGAACAGGTCACCCTTGCCTGAGCTCTGCACGGCTGGTACACCCTTGCCGCGAATGCGGAATGTGGTGCCGGTCTGGGTACCTTCGGGCACCTTGAGCTTGTGTTCGCCATCCAGAGTTGGGATGACGATTTCAGCTCCCAGTGCCGCCTGCGCAAATGAAATTGGGACTGAGCAGAAGAGATCTTTGCCCTCGCGCTCAAAGAACGCATGTGGTTTCACATGCAACACTACATACAGATCGCCTGGAGGCGCACCCTGCGGCCCGGCATCACCCTGTTCCTGATAACGGATGCGCGTCCCGTCTTCCACGCCGGCAGGCACCGAAACGTCCAGGGTCTTCTCGTGCATGGCGCGGCCTTCGCCTTTGCACTTCGTGCATGGATCAGAAATCACGCGGCCTGCGCCCTGGCAGGCTGGGCACGGCCGCGAAATGGAGAAAAAGCCCTGCTGATACCGTACCTGTCCGCGACCACCGCACGTTGTGCAGACCGTCGGCCCTTTACCCGCAGCTGCCCCAGTTCCGTGACAGGTCTCGCAGCTTTCATAGCGACGCACTTTAACCTGCGTCTTCTTCCCGACCGCAGCTTCCTCGAACGTGAGTGTCAGGTCGGCGCGCGCATCGCCGCCACGCTGAACGCGTCCCCTCCCCCGGCCGCCTCCCACATTCACGCCGAAGAAGTCACTGAAGATGTCGCCGAAGTCCTGGAAGTTGGAAGGATCGAATCCAACGCCACCGCCGCCATTTACGCCGGCGTGACCGAACTGGTCATAGCGCTCGCGCTTTTCGGCGTCGATGAGCACGCTGTAGGCTTCCGAACATTCCTTGAACTTGTCTTCCGCTTCGTGGTTTCCCGGATTGCGGTCAGGGTGATACTGCATCGCCAGCTTGCGGTAGGAGCTTTTGATCTCCTGCTCGGAAGCCGTCCGGGCCACACCCAGTACTTCGTAGTAATCGCGTTTTGCCTGTGTTGCCAAATCGTTCCTCAATCAAAAGTGCCGTCGATCCAATTTAAGTACAACTCATCGAAACTGCTCAAACTTTCGTCGGACCTAGCGACCTCAAATCTCAGTACGTTCGCTTCATCTCCGATATTTGAATCGCCGAATTGGTCGTAACGTTCGCGTCTTTTCGAATCTGACAAGACGCGGTAAGCGGTTGCCAGAGCCCTCATCTCTTCTACGTCCTCGATATTCCTCGGCTTGCCTGTGGCGTGAAACTGGTGTGCGAGCTTGTGAAACGCGATTTTGATTTCCTGCTGCGTCGCGGTTCGGGGAATCCCCAGTAGTGCATAGAAGTCTGGATTCGTGCCGTCGGCCACTTGCTCGCTCGCTTACTCAGGTGAAATCAGGAAACTTTCTTTGCCACGCGCACCATGGCGGGGCGCAGAAGCCGGTCTTTGATGCGATAGCCGGGCTGAAGCTCTTCCAATACGTGATCGTCCGGCACTTCGTCGCTGGGCACCATCTCAATGGCTTCATGGACGCGCGGATCGAACGGCTCACCCTGCGCCGGCACGCGCTGCACGTTCATGCGTTGCAATGCGTCCTGAAGCTGTTTGTAAATCAGCTCGACGCCTTTGCGCAGATCTTCCGGTTTCGCCTCCGCATTTTTCAGAGCCAGGCCAAAGCTATCGATGACCGGCAGAAGGCCGCGCGCGGCTTCACCCACCGCATATTCGCGGAAGTTCTCGTTTTCGCGCGCAGAGCGCTTGCGATAGTTATCGAACTCCGCCTGCAGCCGAGCCAGCCGGTCAAGCAGGTTGTCGCGTTCGGCGCGAAGCTTCTCCACCTCAGAGGTAGAAGCCTCGGGAATCGCCGGAGACTGCTCTGCTTGCTCCTGAAATCCATCGCTGGGATCAGCCGCAGGAAGCTCCTGCTCCAGTTTCTGTTCTTCGTTCACGGGAATCTCTGCCTGTCCATGGGACTTGCTCATCTTTACTGCACCTGGTCGATGTATTGGTATTTTCTTCACACGTTCTCATTCAGCAGCTTGTCAAAAAGCTGCGCGATATATGAGACCGCGGTAATGGTGTGCTGATAATCCATGCGGGTTGGGCCAATTACGGCCAGCGATCCCTGCATCTCGTCGCCAACGCGGGCAGGAGCGCCGATCAGCACAAAATTCCGCATTTCCGGTACGGCCTCCTCAAGCCCAATGACCACGCGAACCGATTCCTGCCTCGTGTCCAGGTAGGCAGAAAGTAGTTCCGCCACGCGCTCTTTCTCTTCCAGCGTCTTCAATAACTCGCGCAACCGCTCGCGATCTTCTTCCTTCGCCACCAGGTTGGCCACACCTTCCACAAAGACGTTCCGCGGCGCGTTGGTGGTAAGCGCGCCACTCTTATACAACTCCCGCAGGCTCTGCATCAGGCGGTCGTACTCGGTGCGCTCGTGCTCGATGCGCCGGCCCAGTTCCGACTTCACGTTATCCACGGTCCAGCCACGGAAGTTGGCGTTGATGTAGTTCGCTGCCGTGTCCAGATCGGTCTGGCTCAGGTCGTTCTCCAGACGCATGATGCGGTCATGCACAACACCGGATTTCGTCACTACCACGGCCAGGACTTTGTTCGGTGCTTGACGGGAAAAGTACACGTGTTCCAGCGCGTTCTGCGGTCCAGTACGGGCGATGGCTACTCCAACGCCGCTGGAAACCAGTGACAGCACGTGGGATGTCCGCTCCAGAAACTGCTGGAGATCCACCGTCCCGGCAAGATTCTCCGAAATTAGATTCTGATCAGAGGCTGAAAGAATCGCCTTCCCCGAAATCTGATCCACGTAATAGCGGTACGCCTGGGCGGTCGGAATTCGACCGGCCGAGGTGTGCGGCTGTTCCAGGAACCCGGCATCCACCAGGTCAGCCATGACGTTGCGGATGGTCGCCGGGCTGAGGCCATCTTTATTTAAGCGTGACAGCGTACGCGATCCTACCGGCTCACCTGAGGATATGTAAGTCTCAACAATGGCGGTGAGGATTTCCCGCTCGCGGGGCCCGATTTGTCCCGGGTTTGGCATGGCCTGATGGGCATCAACCCCTTTATTTGCATCATCTTGGATGCATAAAGCGGGGCAGCTGCCTTGCTAGATTTTAGGAATTTTAGTGAGTTGTTGTCAAGATAGCACTTGGAGGGGGCGAGTGCTAACGCACTCGTGGTACTTAGTATTTGGAACTTGGTAATTGGTCTTAACCGACCAGCCATCGCTAAAGGTGACGTTCGGAAAGGCAGGATGAGCAAACCACCGGATACCAAGTGCCAAATACCAACTACCGTTTACCGCTTCACCTTCAACTTCTCCCCAGCCACTTCCCTCCACCCAATCACCTTCCCGTCAGAGAACTCAATCTGAGACTTTCCGTACTGCCAGTATGTGGTCTTCACCACCTGATCATTGGGATAAGCCCAGTAGTTGTCCTTCAGTGACTGCGGCACCCCTTGAATGGCGATGACCTCGGCTATCGAGGAGCCCCTGTCAATTAGGCTCTGCGCGGTGATCGTGGGTACCTCAATAGTTTTGAGCGGAAAGTCTGAATGGCTTTCCCATCTCTCCACGATCCCGTTCCGGAAGTAGACGCGCGACGTTCCGTAACGCCACTCCTGTTCGTTGGACCAGTTCGGCATTCCTTGCACACGATAGACATCGGCCTTCGGCGAACCTACGAAAAATACCTGCAGCTGCTCGGGTTTGCGATTGCTGCTGAACGTCCCCAGACCGCCTATTCCCGCGCCATGCAGCCCGGCTGAATTCGAAGCTGGTTCTCCAGCAGCCTGCACGCTGTTCGCAGGGGGCATGCGCCCGGTGAACACGTTCCAGCCCGTAATCGCCTGGAACGCAAACGCCAGAATCACAAAAGCAATTCCCCAGACCAGTGGGTTCGCCCGGGCTTCCCGAACCGGCCGATACTGATAGTCGCCGGCATATGGATCTACAGTCGGCGGCGCATAATCCGCCCACCGGCGATACTCGCTCCACTGATCCCGGCTGCCGTAAGCCGGAGCCGGTGGAACATACCACCCCTGATGTTCGCGCAGGAAGTGGTAAGCTTCGTTGATTTCCTTCAGCTTTTCCTGGGCGGCGGTTTGGTCCTTCGCGCTCTTTTGCGCAAACCGGTCAGGGTGCCACTTCTTCACGAGTTCGAGGTAGGCGCGACGCACTTCCTTCGCCGACGCTCCGGGCGAGAGGCCCAGTGCGCGATAGTACGAGATCGCGCTTTTCTGACGCATGAGAACCAGCCGCTAGCTGCTCGTTACTAGCTTAAACCCATTTCCGCTCATCCCCGCGGCAGAGATGAAGATTCAGACCAGAAAACCGAAGACGTGCGAAGACGGCAGTGGCTGATCCGGATGGAGTCGCCCTTTTGCTGAACCCAATTCGCCTTGAGATAGCGCAGAAATGGAGATCAGCCGCTCAGGACAACCAGAACGGCGTACTCCCTTTTCGCCGGCGTTGGTCCTGGGTTTTCGCCGATCGTCGCGGAGGAATTACGAATCGCATATGGATTGGTATGTAGCCAAAGACGATTGACTCGGCAATCTTGGCTTTGCTATTTTGTTGCCGTACCTCGCGGGTCCTGCTGCACGTCACAAAATCAGGGACCCTACCTACGATTCTCTTCTCGCAGGAGTCGTGGATGGAGGAGATGCGGGCAACACCTAAGGTGTGCTTGCTCTCTCGTCCATCGCGCATTCCTGGACCCAGAACCAAGCCACCGGGAGGAGAAAATCAATGACCAGTTTACTTCTTCGCTCCGGGCCAATGCTGTGTCTGTCCTTCATCTTCCTGGGGGCGGCTTCCCTCGCCACGCCTCAACCCAGCAACGCTATGCCAACGCAACCCCAGATCACGCAAAAGGAGAAGACCATGAAATTCAACAAAGTCACGCCCAACCTCGTCGTCGCCGACATGGAAAAGAGCCTCGCCTTTTACCGCGACGTGCTCGGCTTCAGCGTCTCCCAGAGCGTGCCGGACAAAGCCCCTTTTATCTTCGCCTGGATGAATCGCGGCGGCGCCGACATCTTTCTGAACCAGCACATGCCGCCTCAGTCCGGCCAGCCTGATCTGTTCGCCGGGAGACAGATCGGTGGCACATTGAGCATGTATCTTGCGATGGAAGGAGTAGAGGAGTTGGCCAAGACGGTGGAAAGTCATGGCGTGAAGATCGTGATTCCTCTGCACACCGAGTTCTACGGCATGAAGGAGTTCGCGGTTTTCGATCCCGACGGCTACCTGCTGATTTTCGCTGAACAGGTGAAATAAAAAATTGAGGCGACCATCGTACGAGCCTGCTCGGTGATGGTCGCCTGATTTCGTGCTCGGTTTTCAGATCACCCGATCACCAGATGACCCGATCATCCGATATTCGTCAGTCCAGGTGCGTCAACTCGCGAAACACCTTGTACCGTTCCTCGATCTCCTCGCGCGTGAGCTTTTGCAGGCGTTCGGTGCCGAACGCTTCCACGGCGAAGGACCCCATGACGCCGCCGTAGAACATGGCGCGCTTGAAAATGTCGCGCGTGAGTTTCTCCTGCGAAGCGATATAGCCCATGAAGCCGCCGGCAAAGCTGTCGCCTGCGCCAGTGGGATCGGTGACCTGCTCAATCGGCAGCGTAGGCGCACGGAAGGGATGGTGCCCAATTCCGAAGGCGCCATCTCTGAAGAATACTGTCGCGCCGTATTCACCATGCTTGATCACCAAAGCCTGCGGCCCCATGGTAAGGATTTTCTGTGCCGCCCGCGCCAGACTGGCATCATCGGCCAGCATCTTGGCCTCAGTGTCATTGATAAGCAGCGCGTGGACGTTCTTCAGCATTTCGTTCAGGTTTTGCCGGTGGCCATTGATCCAGTAATTCATGGTGTCGCCACCGACAAATTTCACATGCGGCATCTGTTTGCGAACGTTCACCTGCAACACCGGATCAATGTTGGCGAGGAACAGATAGTGGCTGTCGCGGAACTTGTCTGGCACCTGCGGATTGAAGCTGGCGAACACCCCAAGCTGGGTATCCAGCGTTTTAGCTTCATTCACGTTTTCGCCATACTCGCCCGACCAGAAAAAGCTCTGGCCCTTTTCTTTCACAATGCCGCTGATGTCGACATGTCGCTTGTGAAAGACTTGCTCTTCTTTTTCGGTGAAGTCCTGGCCTACCACCGCCACAACCCTTACCTGGGTAAAGAAGCTGGCAGAGAGCGAAAAGTAGGTGGCGGCGCCACCGAGGATTTTTTCGGTTTTGCCGTATGGAGTTTTGATGGCGTCAAAGGCAACGGATCCTACAACCAGCAGAGACACTAGGCTTTGGCCTCCTGGCCTTTCGTCAGATATTTATCGAGCAGCAGGCTGAGCTTCTGCCGAGTTCCGACTGGAATCTTCGTGGGATCAGTAAGAATGGCAAACTGAAGCGCGGACCCGCACTTACATTTGCGTTCTTTCGGCATGACCGCGACGGCTTGCTTTACAACCTTCGCCGCGTTGTCAGCGTTGGTGTGCAGGACTTTCACGATCTGGTCCACCGTCACTGAATCGTGATCCGGATGCCAGCAGTCATAGTCAGTCACCATAGCCATGGTTGCGTAGCAAATCTCGGCTTCGCGGGCGAGTTTGGCTTCCTGAAGATTGGTCATCCCGATCACATCGGCGCCCCAGCTGCGATATAGATTGGATTCAGCCTTGGTGGAAAACTGCGGCCCTTCCATGCAGACGTAAGTACCACCTGCCTTGCCCACCACGCCGGAGTCTTTACAGGATTGGCCGATTGCCACCCCTACTTCCGGGCACACGGGATCACCGAAAGCGACGTGGGCAACAATTCCATGGCCGAAGAACGTAGCTGTGCGATTGAAAGTGCGATCGATGAACTGATCAGGGATAACGAAGTCCGTGGGCTTGTGCTCTTCCTTGAGCGACCCGACAGCCGAAACAGACACGATGCGCTCCACACCCAGATCTTTCATGGCGTAGATGTTGGCGCGGAAGTTGAGTTCGCTGGGCAGCAGGCGGTGCCCGCGTCCGTGGCGTGCGAGAAACGCGACCCTACGGCCTTCCAGATTGCCGAGCACGAATGCGTCTGAGGGCTCGCCGAACGGCGTCTGCACCGTGACCTCGCGGACGTCACTCAATCCCGGCATGGAATAGAGGCCACTGCCGCCAATAATGCCTATTTCAGCTTGTTGCAAAAATGGTCTCCTGATCGAAGAAAAACGAACCCTCGATTATAACGAAGACCGCAGAGAGGACTTCCTCAGTCCGCCGCCTGCATCGTCGCCGGCTGGGTCTGTTTCAAGCCGGAGTCAATCAGCCGGTTCGCGGCTTCAGGATCAAAGCTCTCCACTGCGATCACGGCCGTGCCTAGCTGTTGGATGAAGATAGGCCCGTCAGAGCTTACGTACCTGTCAAGGCCGGGATGGGTGGGATCGGCCGCAAGGTGCTGAAGACCGGAATAGCGGCCGGCCAGCGCTGAGGCGTAAATTTTGGCGAACTCGCGCGCGGCATCTTCGCTTGCCCACTTCGAAGCGTAAAACAGGCCGACGTGGCCGGTAGAGTTTTTGTCCGCAGGCTTTGCGTTGCGGCGTCCGGCCGCGTAGTACGATCCGCCTCGCCACTGGGTGCTAAGCCGCTTCGCCACTGCCTCTTCGGCATAAACTTTCAGGAGTATGTTCACATCCAGTTCGCCAACGGCGCCAGCGTCGTACCCTTCGTAGTCGTTTTTCAGGAAGTCAAGGTTGGGCAGGAACAGCGGATCTATCCTCCGGCCAGCAAGGTATTCTTTCGGCTCCATCACCTCGCGCGTGGTCTCCGGCATGCGATTCAGGACGCTGGTGAATGCCATTTTCTTGCCGCCCGTGAGCACAAGCTCTTTGATGAAGTTCATTCCCTGCCGGTAAGGGAAGATCAGCTCTTCCTGCAGGAGAAGCGGCGCACTGTCATACACCGGGCTGCTCTTGTCCTTCTCCATGGAGGTGATCATCATGTCCACGATCCCCGGCGAATCGGCCACGCTCTTGCCTACCGGCGAGAGCATGTAATCCACCAGAACGATCATTCCCTGCCCTTCCAGCACGGCGCTGCGGCAGGTGGACTGTTCATCGTTCTTGAGCAGCGCCTTCAGGTCAGTGAGTCCACGCTTCTCGATCTCTTCTTCGTGCTTTGTCATCTTTTCCAGGTTGTAGCTCTGGTCCTGGAGCGCGTGGGTGAGTTCGTGAGCCATCACGGCTTTCTGCATGTCCGGAGCAACCCAGTCCAGCAGGTTCATGGTCTTGGTCTTTTCGTCATAGTAGCCGGCCACTTGCTCCGTCAACAATTTGATCAGGAAGGCATGCAAGTCGAAGGTGCGCGGCAACAGGCCGAATTTTTTCAGCACCAGTTCAGAACGTTCAAAACGAATTCGGTCGGCATCATCCTCAAATTTTCCGGAAATGTATTTCTCCACCTGTGCCCGGCTCACGATCTGCTTTTTAACTGAATGTTTGATCGGAAGCAGCGTGTCTTCGCTGACAAACTTCAGCACCTCATCCACGGAGGCCATCAACTCTTTCGCCTCTTCCGGCGTGAGCTTGTGGTCCTGCTGCGGCATCTCCTCGATCTCGACCTGTACGTTCGGTGTGGGTTTGGGTGAAGCTTGCGGTGTTGCACCCGGCTGCGGAGGATTCGCGGGCCGCGGAGCCGGCGAGGATTGCGGCGCAGGTGAAGCCTGCGGTTGCGATGCAGGCGAATTCTGAGCCATCGCCGCCAGAGACAGAATGGATACCAGGATTGCTGAGAAGATACAGGCTGGCTTTTTCATCAGGGAACTTTTGAGTCGCTTTCCTCGAGCCGAGCAGAGTTGCAGATCAAATTGTACGCTCTCGGGCTTATGTATTGGATGGAGGAAAGCCCCGGAAAGTAAGCTGAAGAATTGTGGTGAAAAGCTTCGCCGCCGATGAAAGCGCTTAACGCGGTCTTTACAACTCGCGTCTCGCGCCTTCAGCGGCGGCGATTGGTTTATCCCAGCATCGGCTCAGCGGCGCGGATGTACTCGATGACCGAATCGCTCCAGCCATCCACGTGCATCCATGCTCCGTAGCCAACACCGTTCTGGTAGCTGGCCACGTTCAGCATGTAGCCGCGTGCCTTTGGGTTGGGTACTGGGTCGTGCGACTGCTCGTCCGTGATTACGATCAAGCGGTCGTACTGCTCCTTCAAACCAGCGAGCGCCTTACCCAGGTACGTTCCGTTGTGGCGCTGGCTGGCGTTGATGGCGTCGCGCAATGCCAAACCGCGCCGCGCCGGCACGCGCACCAAGTCGTCAGAGAAGCTGTAGATGCTCACCTCTTCGGCGATCTCGCGCAGCAACACCGCCAGCCCGTAGGCTGCGTCGTTACGGCGCATTTCCGAGCGACGCGAGAGCTGCGCATCCATCGAGCCCGAGACATCGACAAGCAGAACCGTACGCCCCGGCAGCTTCGCAGCTCCCTCGAGCGAACGGAACATCGCCTGCTCCAGTTCGTTCTCCCACTGCGGCGCATAACGCGCGGCAGCGATGAACCGAAACGGCAGCACACGCTCGGTCTTCATCCGGCCCAGTGCTCCGGCGATCAGCTTCCCATCCACCTTTGCCTCAGCCATATTGCGCAGGTTGCGCAACAGAGCCAGCGCGCCCAGCTTGTTCTCGCCAAGCAGCCGCTCCCAGGCTTCGCGCTTGTCGGCCCCGGTAGAGAGCGCCACCTCCCAGGTATCGGGAGTGGCCAGTTCCCCCTCAACCAGACGCTTCCACAGCGCGGCCTGCGCCTCATCCAGCGGCTTGGCGTGGCAGAGGAAGAGCACGTCACGCAGCTTCACCGGCGTAGGACGGTTGTACTTGGCCAGCGCGTACTCGTCGAAACGAGTGAACGCGGCAGCCAGCCCCTTCTTTACCTGCGCGGAAAGAGGCTGCTTGCCCTCGCTCCAGTACAGCGCCACGAATTCAGAGAGCTCGTCTGCACGCTGGATCACTCGGGTAAGCGTCTCAGCGACCAGATGACGGTGGGACGCCAGACGTGCCATCTCACGCACCAGCAAAAGCGGCGCATGACGCAGCTTCATCTTTTCGCGCGCCTCCACCGCCAGGGCAGCGATCGCCTCGGGAGATACCTTGGCCACCATTTCCCGGATGCGGCCCGCAATGGCGACACCATCCTCATAGAACTGGTCTTCCCAAAGCATGCACGCCAGCACCGAACGTCGCAGCTGTTGCTCGGCGGAGATCTGCTTTGCCGGCGCACCTTCGTGAGTTCGCGGCCCCTTGATCGTCATCCAAGGGATATTCAGGTTCAGCGTGTTAATACGGGCCATGGTTTCCTCCGTTCTAGATCCCCGGCGAAGTGAGGGATCCCTACCCTCTATTCGGTCA
>JBAIYI010000335.1:0-4405 GCA_037915955.1 Terriglobales bacterium | reverse complement strand
CGTCAGGAGCGTACCACTCCACAAGTCGCATAGCCACTCCCACCACTTGACCGATCACTTCCGCCTCCTGGGGATGCTTGAGGATGCGCGCCGGCACCGGAGACAGCGGGTGGGATTGCAGCACGATTTCTCCCCGGCGGATGGAACACCAGCAGCACACATGGCCTTCACGGGTCTCCACGAAGTAGATAGGCCGCTCAAACTCTGAGCGCCATTTCCCTTCTTCAACTCGCGACTTCTCCTCATCGATCTGCACAAAGGAGCCGGGCAGAAGCAGCGGATACATCGTAAGATCCTCCGTCCCGATGTAAGCATAAGTGTATTTCCGTTTCTGGAGCTCCTGCAGGAACTGCATCGGCACTGTGCCCCAGTTTTCGATCATTCGCCCCAGATCGGTGGAGCGGCGGAAGTCGAATCCAGGATCGAATTTTACTGGAATGTGGGCGGTACCGCGTCCGGTCACCACCTCCAGCCGGTGTGTTTTTGCCGGCCGGCAAATGGCGTAATCGGCCACAGTCATACTCAGGTCAATCCCATATAGCTTGAGGAGCTCTGCAATGTCTGCCCGGTAGATGACGGAAAGCACGTAAAGCCGGTAAATGCTGGGAATTACGCCCTTGGTTTCGATATCGGAGAGACGGCTGGGATTGACAACAAATTCTTCAATCCCGCGCTGGTCGGCCAGAGCCGTGCTGGCGAGCTCCACGTCGCGAAGCGTGAGCCCTATCTGCTCCCGGAGGTCCCGTAATTTTTTGCCCGCTGACAACACGTTTATCCCCGCTCACTGGGAACCTGGTTCCACTCTGGAACAAAAATCAGAATCCGCTTAGAACCGAATTGGGCTTTCCACCATACCGCAGACCGGATGCATATTCAACCGTCAGCTCTGGATCTGCGATTACATCTCTTCAGCTGCCGCAGTTGCTCACCACACCTCACCTGCTGGCTTTCGCCGATGGTCGCCCTTTAACTCCGGAAGATACAGCCTGGGCGCAACTTTCAGTTGCGAAACTTGCTCATCATGCCCTCAACTTCTGCTTTCTGGGCCGCTGTCAAAGGCAACAATGGAAGCCGGGGAGGACCGCCGTAGTACCCGTTCAGGTCCATGGCGTATTTTACCGCTGGTATGCCCATTTCCGATACTACCCGCTTGGCCGCCAAACTTAGTCCCTGCTGCTTGGATCTGGCCAGTTCAAGGTCATTGTCCTTGAACGCGGCATAGATTTCAAAGCAAATCGTGGGGGCCGGAGCGGCAAACGCCAGAACCGCTCCACTGGCGCCGACCTGGAATGAATCCAGGATGGTGTGCGCTGCCCCTACCAGCACCTGAAATCCCACTTCCCTGCCCCTGATCTTGGTTCCGGCTGCCGGTGGCGCCGCCACGGCAGTTCCTCCATTGCCGCCCTGTACGGCCTCCGGAGTAATCAGTTCGCCGGCTTTTGCAGAAGCCGGAGCTGTCCGCATGCGCTCGGTAACTGCCTGTTGCTGCTCGGTGACCGTGGCCGTCCGCTTGATTCCACGGGTCGCCTGCACCATGGCCGCCACTTTGTCGACGTTCCCGCTCGACTCTTTGATACCAATAATGTTCGGGTGCTGCGCCAGCTCCGTGATCACCTCCAGCGGCAGGTCATATGCCGTAAACGGAGGCACCGTGTACAGCATCACCGGAATCGGCGACCGATCAGCCACGGTGCGGTAGAAAGCGAGCATAGCCTCAGGCTTCATTTGTGGACGGTAAAAATGTGGCGTCCGCACCAGCGCCACGTCATATTTCAGGCTGGCGGCATACTCCGTCAGCCGCAGCGTCTCAACCACAGACTCGGCGCCCGTGCCCGCAATCAGCACCTTCTCTGGAGCGGCCACCTCAGCCGATATCCTGAGCACGTCACGGCGTTCATCGTCGCCCAGCATGACCGCTTCGCCAGTGGAACCCAGGATCACCATGCCGGCGATCGGCGTCCTCGAGTAGCGATCCACGTTGTGCTCGATCTTTTTGTGGTAGAGCGCTCCATCTGCCGCAAATGGAGTGGTTACAGCCGGAAATATTCCCTGTAGAAGCATGTTCTAATTCTAACCGCCTGTCTCTGCCCATCGAATTGCCGGCAGCATCGACGCAGTGGTTGCATGTTAACCAAACTTTGATAGCGAATCAATAGCAAATCTATCAATCAGCCTCTGGGGCCTCAGATTTGTGTGCAGAACACCTCACCGGCTGGACGCGCTTTCTCGCTGTTCGGTATGCAGGACGGTGCCCGCTCTCCTGCTCGACCACCACTTCACCGCCAGCAACCATGCGGTTCAACGCTGAATGAATGGCAGCCATCGGGTTGCTGTAACTGGCAAAGCTGAACCTTCGCCGCACCAGCAAATCACGCATTTCAATCGTGGTAAGCGGACGATTCGCCATCGCCAATTCCAGCCTCACGGCCCTGGTCAGGTTCAGTGCACCGTTCCCGGCCGCTGCCATGAGTTCCTGCATGAGCTTTGCTTCCTGCTTGGTTGGCTCTCCAAGCTGGGCCAAAGCGGGTAGAGCGTCCTTGAGCTCCGCCACTCGATGTTCCAGCCCGTCTTTGGCTTTCAAAGCCAGTTCCATCTCATGCAGAGCCTCGCGAAATGGCGTTCGATAGGAAGCGCTCATGGTGCGCGCCATGCTGGCCAATTAACTTTAGTTAATCAATCGGGATAAAAAGGCGAACTGGCACCTTCCGACGACTCGTGTCTAACCATGGGCCTATGCGGGGCCCCCTCTCCTTCGTACATGCACCCCTGATTGTCCTTACTCGCGGCACACGCCCAGCTTTCACGTTACAGTTTTCAGGTGCGGAAAAACTCCCCTGGCCTGACGTTCAGGCCGCTTCCGGTCCGCCTTTGGGAGTTCTGCTGTGCGACATCGCTTTTCAGTCATTCTGCTGATCGCTGCCGCCTTCGTGTCGATTCGCCCGGCTGCCGCGGCCAATCATCACGACTCTGATCGCGACGCCGATCTGGCCCGTGCTGCTTATGACGCAGGCTATCGCGATGGCTACACCCGCGGCCGGTATGATCATTCGCGCCGCGCTGATGCTGACTATCGCTGTTCAGACTACCGTCGCGCGGATAACGGATACCGCCATTCCTTTGGCGATCGCGAACTCTTTCAAGCCGCTTACCGTCTCGCTTTCCGTGCCGGCTACAGCGACGGCTTCAGCGTTCGCCCTCGCGCCCGTGCGGTAGTTGATGTAATTTTCTCGCCCGACCGCCGCGACGAATGCCGCGGTGACGATGACTTTTGCGAGCACCCGCGCGGCCGCCACAGCAGCCGGGCCCGTGACCACGGCGACGATTAGACTTTGCGGCCCGTCACTTCCCGTTTAGTATCTACACCACGATCCCGATCCATCCTCAGTGGCAGGCCCGGCAAAACTCGTCCGCTCGCTCTCGCTCGGCGACTCCATTCTCATGCTCGCCAGCGGCATCATCGGGTCCGGTATTTTTCTCACCGCGCAGGGCATCGCACTGAGCACCCGCCGTCCCTGGCTGTTTCTTTCTGTCTGGGGGCTCGGCATGGTCATCACGCTGCTTGCATGCTTTGCCTTTGCCGAGATGGGAGCCATGTTTCCCGAATCGGGCGGCCAATATCTTTATCTCCGCGAAGCCTACGGTGAGTTCGTCTCGTTCCTTTATGGCTGGATGATTTTTACCGTCAGCGTGAGCGGGACCATTGCAGCACTGGGCGCAGGATTTGCGCAATACGTAGGCGCCCTTGTTCCTGCGCTTGCGGCCGACCGGGCCGTGATGGCGATCGGCCTCTTCACGCTTACGCGCGGGCACCTGGTCGCAGTGAGTGCCATCATCGTGGCGACCGTGGTCAATATTTACGGCATCCGCCAGGGCGCGATCATGCAGAACATTGCCATGTGGCTGAAGTTTGCCGCCATTGGCGCCTTTGTGCTGCTTGGGCTATCGCTTGGTAAAGGTAACTGGGCTCACTACTCCGTCACGCTGCCCGCCACGCCCGATTCACCTTCATTGCTCGCAGGCATCGGTGTCGCACTCATTGCAGTATTCTGGGCCTTTGACGGCTGGGTGTATATAACCTGGTGCTCCGGCGAGGTCAAGGACCCACAACGGAACCTGCCTCGCTCCATGATCCTCGGCCTGCTTCTGGTCGGCCTGATCTACCTCTCAATCAATGCGATTTATCTTTATGCGCTGCCGATGAGCAGCATTGCTGATCAAACCGCAGTCGCTCAGGGCGCAGCTGTTTCCTTGTTTGGCTCCGGCGTGGCCCGATGGCTCGCCCTGATGATCGCCATCTCCTGCTTCGGCGCCATGGCCAGCGCTGTACTCTCGGGTGCGCGCGTCTATTACGCCATGGCCGAAGACGGTGTGTTCTTTAAAGCCATGGCCCGGGTCAACCCGCGAC
>JBAIYI010000461.1:0-5419 GCA_037915955.1 Terriglobales bacterium | reverse complement strand
AACGGCTGCATGCGCGCGGAAGGCTGGAATCGCATCCCTCTGATCCGCATGACCAACATCAGCATTTTGCCGGGCGAGAAGCCGTTGACGTTCGATCAGCTCATCGCGGGCACGGACAAGGGCATCTTCATGCAAACTAACCGTTCCTGGTCGATTGATGACAAGCGCTACAACTTCCAGTTCGGCACAGAGATCGCATGGGAGATCAAGGGAGGCAAGCTGGGCAGGATGCTCAAGAATCCCTCATACTCGGGCATCACCACAGACTTCTGGAATTCCATGGAGGCCATCTGTTCGCGCGACGAGTGGACGCTCTGGGGTACGCCGAACTGCGGCAAAGGCCAACCGATGCAGACCATGGGAACTGGGCATGGTGCTTCGCCGGCGCGGTTCAAGAATGTGAAGATTGGAACAGCGTACAAGGGGAATTAGTGGCTCACCGCGGAGGCGCGGAGACGCGGAGAAGAATCGGAATGCTAGATCGAGCTCGTGCTGGTGAAGTGTTTCAGAGAATTAAGAAGTTTGCTTCCGTTCAGGAGATAGAAGTAATTTTCTCCTCCACCGATTTTTCACTGACGCGTTTTGCCAACAATACTATCCATCAAAACGTTTCCGAACTGAACGAGCAGGCCTCGATACGAGTTGCTTTCGATGGCAAGACCGCACGTGCAACGACGAACCGTTTTGACGACGACAGTCTGAAGCGGGCAGTACAGGCTGCCGAGAGCATGGCGCGCGTTCAGGAGTCTGACCCTGATCGGCTACCGATGGCAAAGCCCGATGCAGCGGCGGGAGCGGCGGGGCCATCACGATGGTTCGAACAAACAGCGGCGATTACGCCCGGCGATCGCGCTGACGCGGTGGGCAAGATCGTTGCGGTGGCCAAGAAGAACTCGCTGGTCACGGCCGGGATTTATTCCAGCGCGCAGCATCAGGAAGGAATCTTTAATTCGAACGGGCTGAGCGCATGGCATCGGCAGACCTCGGCAGAGGTTTCCATCACGATGCTCGCCGACGATTCGTCTGGCTGGCAGAAGGCCAACTCTCCTGACGTGAAGCAGCTCCAGCCGGTGGAACTGGCGGAGATTGCGGCGAGGAAGGCCCGCGACTCGCAGAAGCCGCAGGAGCTTCCCCCGGGAAAATACACCGTCATTCTTGAACCTGCCGCGGTGCTCGATGCGGTCGGCTTCATGTTCATGGATTTTGGCGGACTGGCCATTCTTGACCAGCGTTCGTTCCTCAACAACCGGATCGGGACGAAGCTCTTCGGCGAGAACATCACAATTGTGGATGACGTGGACCATCCCCTGCAGTCGAACTCACCGTTCGACGGCGAAGGCGTGCGGCGCAAGCGGGTAAACCTCGTCGAGAATGGCGTAATCAAGAACCTGGTCTACGCACGAAGCACGGCGGCAAAAATGAAGAGTTCGGAGTTCGCGGGCAAAGTCGGCGAGATCGCCGTTACCGGGCATGGCTTCCCGCTGCCGAACGAAATTGGCGAAGCTCCAATGAACATCGTTTTCCTGACTTTGGGGGGCGAACAAACGGTTGAACAGATGATCGCTTCCACGGAGCGGGGGATTCTTGTGACCCGGTTGTGGTATATCCGCGAGGTGGACCCGTATGAGAAGATTCTCACCGGGATGACCCGTGATGGCACCTTCCTTGTGGAAAACGGGAAAGTGAAATGCGGGATCCGCAATTTCCGCTTTAACCAGAGCCTGATCGAAATGCTGACGCACGTGGAGGCCATGGGCCGCCCGGTTCGCGCCAGCGGTGAAGAGGCCTTTGATATGGTGGCTCCGGCGATGAAGGTGAGCGGGTTCAATTTCACGGAAGTGACCAAATTCTAAAACCCCGGTTCAGCAGCCGCGTTTTAGGCCATCAGCGTCCGCGCATGTCCTTTGGTGACGCGGAAAGACCAAAGTAATCTAGGGCCACCCGGCAGGCCGTTGTATAACGAGGGCTGTTGAGGTGCTCCGGGTGAGAGAATCACGCAGTTCGGTCCGCTTTCCCCTTAAGCTTCCAATCACTGTGCGCACAGCCGATGCGCGCGAACTTTTCGCCGAAACGGCCGATATTTCCGCCGGCGGCGTTCTGTTCCACACCCGCTCGCTGCTGGACGTGGGGACCGTAATCGGGTTTCGCATCGTGCTGCCCGCGTCGGTGCTCGGGACGGACACGGATGTGCTGGTGAATTGCCGAGGACGGGTGGTGCGTGCCCAGAGCGAGCAGGGCAAGTCCGCGGTGGCCGCAGTGATTGACGAATATTTCTTTGAACGGATATTTTCCGCCGCGGTGTAGCGGCAGCTTAAAATTCACACAACTAACATTCAATGGCTGCAGGCGTCCCGCGCGGGACGCCTGTTTTGCCTTGAGCCGGCGTTTTTCTGCTCAGGAGCAGCAAGCCCCAGACCATCCGCTATAATGAAGGTCGTCACCTGTTCTGGTGATGTTCTCATCCTGCGCCGGAGAGATGGCCGAGTGGCTGAAGGCGCACGCTTGGAAAGCGTGTTTAGGGGAAACTCTAACGTGGGTTCGAATCCCACTCTCTCCGCCATACTTCTGCTCTGCAGAGTCTCCCTTGTTTCGTGCGAGCCGATGAACATTTTCGCGCTGCTACAATCTCGCAGTGCTGCGTACCATCATCGGCATTATTGCGGGCGACCTCATCTTTGCCGGGCTTACAGTCCTGATGTTCACCCTGGCGAAAGTTGATCCACACATGGTCTCTGGTTCCGGGTTCATGCTGGCCAGCATCGCAGGAGGGATCGTGTTTGCTCTGCTCGGTGGCTTCGTGGGCGGACTGATTGGCCGCAGGGCAGACATTCTGGTAGGGATCTTCCTGGGGCTGATCATCGCCGTGGGAGCAGCAGTGTCGCTGCTGGCCCGGCCGGGCGGAGGAGCCGTGTGGACCCAGACAGCAGCTCTGATCCTGATGGCCCCCGCGGCCGTTCTGGGCGATTCGCTGCGCAAGAGCCGGCAGCAGCTAAGCTCCTGAACTGGAAGCCTTTCCCGGTTCAACTCACCTTGCGATTTTTAAAAAGCTATTCTTAGGGCCCAGCAACCATTCTGCGCGACCTTAGTTCTAAATGGGTAAGTGTGACGGGACCTAATTCTGTGGTTGAACCATTCTCAGAATCCGCGATATGCGTGCTCTTCTCTACAGCCTGGCTTTATTTGTCCTTTGTCCGTTCGCTTTTGGGCAAGGGACCGCGCCGCCCAGCCCAGAACAGCTAGACGTTGCTCAGCACGATGAGGCTGCGGGCACGCCACCTGAGTTCTGTCCGGCGGGAAGGATAGACCAGGTAAAGACGCTGGTGAAGGCGCAGGTGCAGAAAGCGGTGATGGGCAAGCCCTATCCCAGCGTGGACAACTGGCGTCCGCTGACCGCCGGTGAAAAGTTCCATACCTTCCTGGTTTCCACATACCGTCCGCAGACATTTGCATCAGCGCTAGTGGATGCGACGGCGAACACGATCTTCCCCGACAGCAAGGAGTACGAAACTGGGTTCCGCGGATTCGGCCAGCGATACGGCATTGACCTGGCCACCAGCGAGACAGACGTCTTCTTCGAGCGATTTTTGATTCCTACGGTAATGAAACAGGACCCGCGATATTTCCGCAATCCTGACCTGCCTTTTTTCAAGCGTGCCATGTATGCGATGAGCCGCGTGGTGATCACGCGGTCAGACAGCGGTGTGGACACGTTCAACGCGTCACGTGTGCTGGGCGGAGCAGCGTCACAGGCGATTGCGGATCTCTACGTGCCGGGCAATCGGCAGGGGATGTACCCGATCGCGGACCGCATCGCGTTTGACATGCTGCGTGACGCCGGCTTCAATCTGCTGCACGAGTTCTGGCCGGACGTGCGGAGGAAATTACTGCACAGGTAATTGGTAGTTGGTACTTGGCCTTTGGCATTAGCCTTTGGCCGTTGGCCCTTAGCTTCTAGCCGCTTCCTTTTAGAGCATAATCCTTTGCGGATCCTTCATCAGTTCCCAAAACTACAGCTCTTTGGGCTCATTCAGTTCCAAGCTTTCACTCAAGAACCCGGTCGTGGTGGCTTTCATTCTTTTCCAAACAGTGAGAGCAGATGGCCGTCGGGATCGCGGAAGTGGGCGACCCATTCGGTGGCGGTAGCCTGGCCAGGCTCGCTGAGGACGGTAACGCCGCGTCCGGCGAGTTCTTTTTGTGCGCTGCGAACACTGGGAACGTGAAAGACCACTTCAGTGGCACCCGCCGCCTGCGGAGCAAGCCGCAGATGTCCGGGGCTGAGGCCGAGCGTGATCTGGCCGGCGTCGAGCAGGGCCAGCACGGGCGACTGCATCTTGACGGTGAGGCCAAGCACCCTGGTGTAGAACTCCACCGAGGCGTTCAGGTCCTTGACTCCCAGCATGACGGTCTGCACGGATCCAATCGGCTGTATGGCGCTCATGGTGCACTCCTCAAAGTAATTAGCACTGCTAATTAAATCTCCCAGATTGACTACTGTCAAGAAAATAATTAGCCTAGCTAAACAAATGCCAAAAAACCGCAGGACCGAAGAGCTGGCCGACCGGCTGCACAGCACGGCCATCCACCTGCTGCGGATGGTGAGGGTGCAGGATGCGAAAGGCGGAACCGGCCCGGCTCGGCTCTCCGCCCTTTCGGTGGTGGTTTTTGGCGGCCCGCAATCGCTCAATGATCTCGCGCGCGCGGAACAAGTAAAGCCGCCGACGATGAGCCGCATCGTGGACGGCCTCGAAAAGGCCGGACTCGTAACACGGAAGGCGAACGCGGCAGACCGGCGCGCCGTGGCAATAGAGGCTACGGCCAAAGGTAAGGCTTTGTTGCAGGAGGGAAGACGCCGCCGCGTGCGGATGCTGGCCGAAAGGTTGGAGGAGTTGTCCGAAGCCGAGCTGGCGAATATTAATCGCGCCATTGATGCAATCGTGAGAGTTCTGGTGTCTAAATCGGGATGAGCTGCTCCTAGATAGGCGCAAGAACCCTGACCAGCCACGATCTATGCCTGACATGAAATCAAGACTTCTCGTATCTTCTGCCATGGTTCTGTTGTTTAAGGCACCGTTGGGTCTGCTCGCTCAAGATACCTCCCATGGAGCGCCGGTAGAGGATGGAGTTCAGGCGATTACCATCGCGGAGAAGGCTCTGGTAAAAATCTATGGAAAGGAAAAGATCGAGTCCGAGAGGCCTTTCACAGCTGTGACGCAATCGTTCGGTTGCCGTCTGGAGCGAAGATGAAAAACGTGGAACCCGCGCTTCCTATCTCAATTGAGAGATTGGCAAGGCTTTGGCCAAACCGCGAGCATGAGTCAAATTGGCTGAAAAGGTTGTGTTGCAGATTCGGGATGCATCGCTGGCATCCTGTTGAATTCACAACTGAAGAGCAATCCTTCAGTGTTGAATTCTGTCTTTG
>JBAIYI010000001.1:0-1737 GCA_037915955.1 Terriglobales bacterium | reverse complement strand
CCGGGTCGCTACCCGCCCAACTGGAAGGACGGCGCCCAGGGCTTCGCCAGGAACTACGGCGACTTCCTTGGCGGGTGGGCTGCTGTCCAGATGGGAAAGTTCACAACTTCCTGCCTGCTGCACGAGGACGCGCGTTACATTCCCTCTGCTAGCAGCAGTATGCGAAAGCGAATCGAGCACGCACTGTTGTCGGTGGTGGTTGATCGGTCAGACCTTGGTCAGCCGCGGTTCGCGGTGGCCAACTTTGCCGGCGCGTTCGCCGGCGGCTTCGTCGGCAATGCTTACCTTCCCGATCATTACAGTGACCTGGTCAACGGCATGAAACGTACAGGGTACGGACTTTGGGGCGTGGCCAGCAGCAACCTGGCCGATGAGTTCCAGCCTGAGATCAAAAAGGTACTGCGGAAAATGCATGTGCCGTTTGTGGGCGACTGAAACTCTGCGACTCAATCAGTACAATCGCGTTGATCAGGAACTGGTGTCACGGGGGAGATGTTATGCCGCAGTATCGCTGTCTGGTTCAGGAAGGCCGATTTTCAAAAGAGGTGAAAGCCCAACTGGCGCGCGAGATCACCCGTGTGCATTGCGAACTCACCGGAGCGCCCGCGCATTTTGTTCATGTGCTGTTCTCCGAATTCGGCGCTGGTGATTGGTTCACCGCCGGTGAGCAGAGTCGCTTCTCGACCGTGAATGCTTTCATTCGCGCCGGACGAAGCTATGAGCAGAAACGGCAGCTTCTCGAGAAAATCTCCCGCGGCTGGAACCGGATTACCGGCCAGAGCGAGCGTGAGATTGTGGTCACGGTTACCGACATCAGATCCGAGCACTGGATGGAGGCAGGCCAGTTGATGCCGCAGCCGGGCGGGGAAAAAGAATGGTTTGCCCGGCTGGGGATCACAATTTAAGAGTTTGGAAGCAAGCGCCGGAGTGACGAAGGGCACGTTAAGAGAAAAACTCTTTGTGTCCTCCTGAATTTTTTCGAATCAAATCCGGGGAGAATTATCCATGTCACTTGCCCAAACCAGCCCCAAGGTCTCTGAGACCTACCCGCTTCTGCAACAGGCACTTGAAATCGCCGCTGAATACTACCTGGGCCGCGACGAGCGTCCGGTGTTTCCAAACATCACGCCCGAAGAGCTGCGCAAAGCGTTGGGCGCGCGCACGCCGATGCCGCAGATAGGAACGGATGCGAGCAGGGTAATTTCCGAGCTGGCGGAGGCTGCCGACCGCGGCATTGTTTCTCAGACTGGGCCACGTTATTTCGGATTCGTGATAGGCGGCAGTTTGCCGGTGACTACCGCGGCAGACTGGCTGACCTCAACATGGGACCAGAACTCGGGCTTGTATGCGACCTCACCGGCAGCTTCTGTGGTCGAAGAGGTTGCAGCATCGTGGCTGTTGGAATTGCTGGGACTTCCGCGTACCGCGAGCGTTGGTTTCGTGACTGGTTGCGGCATGGCCAACTTCACTGGGCTGGCAGCTGCGCGACATCACGTACTTCGCCATGCAGGCTGGGATGTGGAACTTGACGGACTGAACGGCGCGCCGCCCATCAACCTGATTGTGGGCGAAGAAGTCCATGTAACCGTGCTGACGGCGCTGCGCATGCTGGGGCTGGGCACCCGCTCAGCGAAACGTGTTCCTGCTGACGGGCAGGGAAGAATGATTGCCTCAGAGTTGCGGAAGACGCTGGCAACGTGCAGCGGGCCGACGATCATTTGCGCGCAGGCCGGCAAT
>JBAIYI010000625.1:0-4309 GCA_037915955.1 Terriglobales bacterium | reverse complement strand
TCTTGCCTACGCCCGGAACCGCGCCGCCCCAGGGATAGAAGTCATTGTCGTCAAGAACGGCCGCCGTGGTGCCTGCCTTGTCCACGAACATGGCCGTGGAGTGCAGATGGTCAGTGATGTAGTACTTGATGTCAGCCGGGTTGGGCGAGGGCTGCGGCACGTTGCGGGCGAGACGCTGGCCGGCAAAGAAGATGTAAAAGGTCCAGTTGCCGGAGGCGTCGGTTTCCGCAAGGGGCTGACCGGTGGGACCATACCAGTAATTGGTGCCGGTGGATTTCTTCACGCGGCGGCCATCGGCATCATAGGTATAGCTTAGGGAGTTCTGATTACAGCTCCAGGTGAATGGGATCGGGATTCATGCAGAGGATGCGGTACTCGGCGTCATAAGCGTAGTTGTTTGTGCCGTCACTCCGCATGTTACCCGCCTGGTCATAGCCGTAGCCGGCCATGTGGTTGCCGTAATCAGATGCCGCCTCAAGCCGCTCCCCAGGAACGCTGCCGACAGGGTTCTTCCGCATATTTCCCCAGGCGTCATAGGTGTAGCTGTTGGCCCAGTGGGCCTGATCGCCGGCGTAACTCAGGCGGTTAAGCACGTCGTAAGTATAAGTCTGGCTGCGGCTTGAGTCATTCACGTTCGTCACGGTGTAAATGTTGCCGTTGTTCTGGTGTGTGGCAGCGGGGGCATCGTAAGAATACCGCTTGTCAAAAAGATTGCTGGTGGCACTGGAGCCGGCCCAGATTTCCACCGGCTGAAGGCGGTTGTTGTATTCAGTATGGAATTTGTTGTTGGCGAAGTTGGGGGAGACGAATTCCTTCATTGCGCCCGAGGGCAAGTACTGCGAAACCTGGGCATAAAGCCCAGGCGAGTGACAGAGCCGTAATTGTCGTAACTGATTGTCCAAGTGGTGTGGTCAGGCAATACGACGGCACTCAAAAGTGTTGTGCTGGTGGGTGGATACTCAGTGAACACGCCGAAGTTGGTGAAAATGGAAAACGGCGAGTAACAGAACTTGAATGTCCTTGACCCGCTGCCGCCGCTGACTACGGCGACACTGGGAATGGTCCAGATGCGCGCCGCGGTAGTGCCGGCAGGACAAGTAGAAAGATCGGTAGTGGCGATTCCGGGGCTGACGCCGCCCGTGCCGCCGGACCCGCCGGAGCCAGGAATCAGGCGACCCAAGGTGTCTGACCAACCCGAGGCGGAAATTGAAATCTGGTTTCCGTTCGCGTCGGTAATGGTGGCGGGTTGCTGGGTTGCGATCGCGGAGGTGCTGGGATAGTAATAGCGCGTTCCGTTGGGCGCGATCAGGGTGTGAATGTCGGGTTGGAGAAATCCCGTGCCATCAAAGGTCCGCATAGGAAGGCCGCCGTTGGAGAGGTTGTGCACATTGCCATCGGGCGAGATGGCCGCGTATATGAGCGGCGGATTCAGGGCGTTTCCGGAGCGTTGTAGCCAGGTATCGACGCTGCTGACCGGGTACGCACCCGTGACAAGTGTGTTCACGTTGCTTGAACGCAGGGGTCTGGAGCCGCCGAGGGGCATTGGCTCCCATTTCCTGGTGCAGGTGGTTGTCTGCCCCTGATCACCGCTGGTAACACAGTTGGTCACCACCATCCATTGCTTGCTGCTGAAAACGACTGAGAAGCTCAGGTCAAGGCTGCCGCGCTGGGGAAAGGACGCGAGGGGGATGTGCAGAGCCAGTCCGCCGGTGGTAAGGCTGACCGTGTCCAGATCGCCGCCGTGCCATGAGTCGTATGGCTTGAGTCCCTGCTGCTCGTCAACATTGTTTTGCGCCAGGCAGGGGACAGCGGCCTGGAAGACGAACACGGCGACGAGAATGGCAAACAGCAACCGGAATAAGCGCATGACGGCCTCCGCTGCGGCGGGCCGCAGCCTGGATTTCAAGACTTGGGTAATGCGGAGTTGCACGCCCACGCCGGAAATCGGGGCGCATGCCAAGGGGGTGTGTTGAGCTTGCAGGAGTGCGTGACGCAGCAGATCGTGCAGCTACTCTGGATGGGGAGGCTAAACAGCCTATCGCTGTGCGAGGCAAGCGTTTTGCGAAATATATTTTGGAGGCAGTTCCATTTTGGGAAAAGCACCAACACCTCTAACCACAGAGGACACAGAGGACGCGGAGGAAAGCAGGACAAAACCGAAAGATCAAACTTCAAAAACTGTTTACCACAAAGGACACGAAGGAACACAAAGGTGGAAAAGCAAAGACGCCTGGCGAGACTTCCGGGGCGGACAGTCCGGTCGTATTTTTTGGACGGTGTAACAGCTTGCGGGATTTTGGACGAGGAGGAGCATTGGTCAACTTCGCTGTTGATTCGCGCAGTGAAGGTGTTGTAAGTTAGGCTGATTTGCCGGGATGAAGGCGGGTATTTGGTTGTTGGTAGTTGGTATTTTGTGAGGAAACCCAGGCGCTTGGGACAGGTTGGGACGGGGTCGGGACGGGGGCTGAATCGCCGTGATCGCGCGGAATCGCCGGAATCGCCGTGATCGGAAGACCAAAAACATTAACCACGAAGGACACGAAGGATCACGAAGGTGATTAGTACGCGAAACGCTTCCCAGGAGGCGCCGCCGATTCTGGCGGGTTGGTTATTTGAAAACTGAATAGCAAGCAATTGGCAGATGGCAATTGGCAGGAACAGCTGGCCTTTGGCCCTTGGCCTTTAGCCTTTGGCTCACCTGCGGAAGTATTGGCGGAATGGTAAACCTGGCATGTGTCGGCGAGGATTGGGAACTGCGGCCAGCTCCCCGGATTTTCGGGGAGGGCTCCGGGAAGCTCGCCGGGGAGGTTCCGGCGAGCTCTGCGCTAAGTCGTTTGTTTTTGGGGAGACCCTATGACTCCCCCCGGTGGGCTTCCTTTTAGTGGCAAAGTAGTTACTCACCACGGAGGCCACGGAGACACGGAGAAAGCCGGCAGATTCTGGTGATCGGAACCGGAAGAGGCATGCCGCGGATCAAAGCTGATGAGCGCAGATCGGGAAACGAAGACGGGTGATCGTCGCGACGAGGTCAGCGGGATACGGCTGTGACAGAGCTGCGCCGGGGCTTCCATTTGTCGAGGAAGGCGACGACGTCGTCTTCAGTGAGCAGGCGGGATTTTTCGAAGTCGGTGGTGGAAAAAAGGAACGCTCCGTTTGATTCCAGAACCGAGACTTCCGGGACGCCCTTCTCAAGATTAGCGTGGTACTTCTTTGCCAACGCGAGGTTGCGCTCATACTGGCCCACGTCAATGTGCACGACGAGGAAGTTGCTTTCCAGCAGTGGTGCGATGCGCGGCTGGTGGAAGGCTCGCTCCAGGATATGGCAGTCAATGCACCAGTTGGCGCCGAAGACCAGCAGGACACGCTTGTGCTGCTTCTGCGCAGAGGCGATGGCGTGCTGGATTTCCGCGGTGGCGTTGGCGTTGGCATGGTAGAGGTTCGGGTTGATGAGCTTGGGCGGCTCCAGAGGCGCGCTCTTCCACTGGGAGTGAGCCGTGGCGAGAAGGCAAAGTAAAAAGAAGGCGCGGATGAATGGGTTCGGCATGTTTGGTTCTATTTTACGTGGTGCTGGTGGTGCCGCCCCTACGGGGCTGCGGTGTTTTCTTGCAGCTTACCCACCTCTCCGGGGTGGGCTAACTACTTGCCGGGCCTCCGGCCCTGATTCGGGAGCCTAAGACATAGACGTCGCCCGGAGTTTTTCGTAATGGAGTGTCGTGGGGGTCGGGTTGATATGGTCGCGGTGCAGGCTAAGACATAGCTGACGCCCGGAGTTGTTCGTAATGGAGTGTGGTGGGTTCGGGTGGTTCGATGTGTTCGCAGTGCCTGGTGGCGCGATGTTCTTGAAGAAAAACTGCAAAGGAGAGTGCATGGGCCCAACTGCCCTAGAGCTGCATGGCAGAGGAGACATGTTCGGGATCCTTCGACTTCGCGCTCATCGCTAACGCGACTCGCGCTCCGCTCAGGATGACAAGTGGGTTGGGGGCGACGCATGGTTGAATACATAGCCTGATCGAGTTCTGACCTGGGTGCTTGTCCGAGCATGCTGATCCTGCAGGATATCTACTTCGGCGATACGACTCTGCCGTATTCGGACGCACGGCTTAGACGGTCGAAATAACTGTAGGTGAGCGCGGCGATGCGGCGGATGGCGGCGGAGCCGTCGCGTTCGTCTTTTAAGTAGGCCGTCATGACGCAGAGGATATAAGGACGGTTCTTGATGAGGACGATTCCCGAGTCGTTGCGAACCGCTTCAAGTTCGCCGGGCTTGTTGGCGGCGACGGCGTCATCTGGCAGGCCCTGGAGCATGGAG
>JBAIYI010000853.1:0-2441 GCA_037915955.1 Terriglobales bacterium | reverse complement strand
ATTGGCCGGCCGAACCGTACAGAATCTGCACTGACGTCGCCGTGTCCTGCAGTGGACGCCAGGTACGCCCGGCGCGATGATCAAGCATGGCAGCCGTCGCGGCAAGATTTTCGCGGAACTGGTCCGGCGAGCGCAGCCCAATCCGCGCGGCCAGAATATTGCCCCAGTAATCCGTCATGCCTTCGTACACCCAGAGCAAGTCGCCCTTCATCGGCTCCTGATAATTCGCTGTAGCCAGCCCGGCCGGTCGCCGGTATTTGCCATTCCAGGAATGCGTATATTCGTGCGGAAGAAGATCGGCTTCCAGGTTATGCGCGTTCGCGTCACTGAAGACGTCTTCGCCGGTGCCGTTGTCGCTGGATTCGTGGTGTTCCAGACCGTGATGGGCAGTCTGATCGCTAAGCGTCCAGAGGAAGTGGTAGTTCTCATAATGGTGCGCACCGAACAGAGCGTTTGCTTCGGCCACCAGCTTCTTGTAGCTGGCCAGATCTTTATCAGTCATCGCTACGGATTCTTCACTCTCGCCGACCATGTCAATCACATGCTGGGGTTTTTCTCCTTCCGGGGTGAGCGGTACCAGGCGATAAAACTGGCCCGCGATGAGCGGCGAGTCTACGAGTTTGGTGAGGGTAACGGGTTGAAACTCAACTGTTCCCTGCGATGATTGAGCCCGCATGAGCGCCGTACCGAACTTCCAGCCTTGCGGGAGCCGAACCGACGCTGTGACCGTGACGGCATCCGTTGCGGTATTCTGCGGATAAAGAATCACCTGGTTCCACACCAGATCAAGCACTTTGCTCGATGCAAGCGAACTCTTTCCGTTCCAGGTGATGGTGTCCAGCGATACTTTTAACTCCTTCACACCTGCAGGTACCTGAAGGTGAAACGCCCACATATCCACCAGATCGCGTTGCCACGGCAGGTCCTGGCCGTTGGCTTCAAAATGCAGGCCCGTGAGGTTCTGAATCGGCCCAGTAGGACGATGGTTTCCCGGCATCCACTTGGGATACACGATGGTCTGCGGACCGGCAGCGACCGGGATCGTCACTGTGGCGTGCAGGATGTTGCGCGCCGCATCAGTGGCATCGACAGATAGTATTTCGTGAATTGACTGCTGCGCGCAGAGAAGTGGTGCCGTAGAAAGAAATAGGACTGCAGTCGCGAACAGGCGCGAGATCATTGGGCTGGCTCCTCGATTCGAAAAACCTGTTATCGTACCTTGTTGCTGCCAAACTGGCGATAGCTAAACGTCAGGCGGCGCGAAGGAGAATGGCTTGCCGACCCTCATAGCTTCACCCACCAGAATCACCGCCGCGGGAAACATGCCCAAACTCATCGACGAATATGTAGGGCGCGTGAACTCGAGCGAGCAGCGCCTGAGCGTAGCGCATATGCGCAGTCCCGCAGGATGGGTGGAGCCCGGCCAGACACCCGAATTTCAGGAGTTCACAATTGTATTGAAAGGGAAGATGCGTGTTGCGCACAAAGGTGGGGTGATGGAAGTCTCCGCCGGGCAAGCGGTGATCACATCTCCCGGTGAATGGGTCCAGTACTCAACTCCTGACGAAGCTACCGAGTACATTGCAATCTGCCTGCCCGCCTTCTCACCTGGCACGGTGCATCGCGATCAATAAAAATGGCGGCCCGGAAAGGGCCGCCATTGGTTCTGCTAGAGAAGCGCCGGGCGCTTACTGCTTCGGGTTAGCGGACTTGTCGTCCTTGTCATTATTCTTAACGGCCGAGGCATCGGCGCTCACTTTGATGTGGTTCTTCACTTTGCGGTCGCCGGCGTTCTGCTTCGCGATCTTTTCGGCAGCTTCCTTCTGGGCCTTGTCGGCTACCGTGCCGGTGAGTTCCACGTTCTTGTCAGTAACTTTGGCCTGCACATTGGCGTTCGCCAGGCTGGGGTCCTGCTGCAGGGCGGACTGGATGCTGGTCTGCACGTCGCCGCTGGCATTCGCAGCGTCGCTCTGGGGCAGTTTGGCGTCGTCGCCCTTGCCCATGTGGTCGCTGCTCTTACCCTTGTTGTCCTTGTCCTTATCCTGGTCGGTCTGAGCAGGAGCTGCAGGATCGGGCTGAGCTGACTGCGGCGTCGTGTCCGGCGCATTTTGCGGGACGGTCGGCGGCGTGCTCGGGGTCTGCTGTGACGGCATGGCCTGCGCCATCGCCATTCCGCTTCCAAGTGCGATCATCAGAGCAAATTTGTTCAGCGTGTTCATCAAAAATATCTCCCTTTTGTGAATTGCGAAGTGAGACGCGCGCTCCGGAAAAATTTCTTACGCCATCAAAGCGCAATGCGGAGCTGCAATGTGTGGCTTGGGAGTTAGATGTGAGGAAAGCGAAGGGGTTGGCCCCTTCGCCGATTACGCTTTTTCATAGTGTGAGCTGCTGCTGAAATTATTGAGGGCTGAAGTCGCGCAGGTTACTAACCGCTTTCGCAT
>JBAIYI010000301.1:0-4709 GCA_037915955.1 Terriglobales bacterium | reverse complement strand
GCCGGCGCTGCCTGGACGAGTACAGCCTGGAAAGTCATCGTCGCGCTGCGCGGGCCACGGAGCAGGGCGCGTTCGGGAACGAAATATTGCCCGTCGAAATCACCAATGGTTCAGGCCCCGCAACAGTCACGCGCGATGAAGGTATACGTCCGGAGACATCGCTGGAAAAAATGGCAACCCTGAAGACGGTCTTCAAGGCAGACGGCGTGATCACCGCTGCCAACTCGTCCCAGATCACTGATGGCGCCGCAGCGGTTTTGATAATAGAGCGCCAAAAAGCGGAGTCGCTGGGACTGAAACCAATGGCCCGTTTTGTGGAGTTTGCGCTCGCCGGCGAAGACCCTGTGCTCATGCTCTCAGCACCCATTCCGGCCACACGACGTATCCTGCAACGCGCCGGCCTGAAACTCGAGCAGATGGACCGAATCGAGATCAATGAAGCGTTTGCCAGTGTCGTGCTGGCATGGCAAAAGGAGCTCAACGCCGATCTCTCGCGCGTCAACGTGAACGGCGGAGCCATTGCGCTCGGTCACCCGCTTGGCGCCAGCGGCGCGCGACTCATGGCCACACTGGTCCATGAACTGGCTCGATCCGGAGGCCGTTACGGTCTCCAGACCATGTGTGAAGGCGGCGGAATGGCTAACGCCACCATCATCGAACGGCTGAATTAGCGCTGCCTTATCAGAACATTCCCTTTTGTGCGCTCGCCATAGCTGGCGTTGACCCTACAATGGGGTTATACGTCTAAGAAGAAGTGCCTCATGTGGACGTTCCTTACCCGCGATGCCGAACATTCTCCGTACACGCTTTGCCAGGAGCACGGACGAATTCGCGGCGGTGTGTCAGGAACGGTTTCGTTTGCGATCCATGCGACCATCATCGCCCTGCTGTGCTGGCCGGTGGCTCCGACTTTCGTGAAGCCTAATCTCCTGGCTCGGGGCGAAGCAGGTTCGGCTGCGCCATCCGTGGTTGCGCTGTATCTTCCACAAGATTCCCAGATGGCCGCCGACACGCACAGAAACGTTCTTACGCTGCCGGCAACACCAAAGATGAAATCAAAGCCAGCCACGAAAAAGCGGCATAACGTGGTGGAGGCGGAGAAGACAGCTGACAATCGAGAAGTGGGGTCTCGCAGCGGCTCGGCTCTGGATGGTCCCACAGACGGTGACGAAGTTAAGCCGGCTTTGCCGGTAGTCTTTGCCGATCCGCGGATCTCCCGTTGGGAGTTGCCCAATGGTTTGCAGGGCGACGTGATTGTTGAAATTACGATCAATGCGCAAGGCGCGGTAGTAGATGAGCGGCTGTTACAGGGGTTGGGACATGGCATCGACGAACGGGTAATTGCGGCAGTACGGGATTGGCATTTCCGTCCAGCTACCCGCAACGGAGTTCCTGTACCTTCCAAGCACGACGTTCATTTCCATTTCCCCAGTTAAACGCAACCTTCCAGAAGCAAGCTCGGTCAGCCCCGGCAGGCATCCAAGTGAAGGTCTCATCGCTAACTGCCGATGCACGTATCGCATGCCTTTTTCGTTATCGCGCTCCTTGCCATTGGCTGGCAGGCTTTTCTCCTGCTCATGGCGCTCTTTGAACCGGCTTTACGTTATAAGATCGCGCGGTTTGAAGCGCCTCCCATTGACTCTGAAGATTTCCTTCGCACCCTGGAGGCGTTGACGGATGCGCAGGTAAATCATGGAACGACCGTTCAAGTGCTTACTAACGGCGAGAATTTCTATGAAGCCGAACTGGATTGTATAAGGCAGGCTCGCCGGAGCATTAATCTTGAAGCTTATATCTTTCAGCGGGGAGAAGTAGCAGGACGCTTCCTTGCCGCCCTGACGGAACGCGCCACGGCGGGCGTGAAGGTAAACCTGCTTATGGATGGTTTAGGGAGCTTCTCAACCACAAAACACGACTGCCACCAGGTACTTCATTCCGGCGGAAAGCTCCAGTTTTACCATCCATTCAGCTGGCGTAGTCTGGCCAGGTTCAATAATCGCACCCATCGAGAGCTCCTGGTGGTGGACGGCACGGTGGGCTTCATTGGAGGCGCAGGAATTGCGGACCATTGGCTACTGGCAAGAAAGCACCTTCCGCGCTGGCGCGATACGGTCATGCATGTGGAAGGCGACGTAGTGTGCAACCTGCAAGCCACGTTTGCCGAAAACTGGCTGGAAACTGCCGGCGAGGTTCTGTTCGGTGAGGAATACTTCCCTCACTGCGATTCGCGCGGCCAGACCAAGGCAATGGTGGTCAACAGCTCGCCTTCAGCCGGAGGTTCAACGCGTGCCCGTATTCTCTTCCAGGCGCTGGTGTCGACTTCCCGGCAATCCATCCATATCAACAGCCCCTACTTCCTTCCGGATAGCAGCATGCTTTCTGAACTGGTTCGGGCGGTCAAGCGTGGTGTGGATGTGAAAATTATTGTGCCCGGCAAGAAAAGTGATCACGCTCTTACGCGTAACTCCAGCCGAAGGCTTTATGGTCCACTGCTGAGAGCCGGCGCGCACATATACGAGTACCAGCCCGGAATGATCCATGCCAAAGTCCTGATTATTGACGGGCTTTGGTCGGTAACTGGCTCCACAAATTTTGACCATCGCTCGTTTGGTCTTAACGATGAAGTAAATCTCGCAGCAAGGGATTCAGCCCTGGCCTCACGTCTGCAGCAAGACTTCATTGCCGACCTGGCCGCCAGCAAGGAGATTACGTTGCAGGAGTGGGAACACAGGCCGGTGATGGAGAGGGTTCATGAAACGGTGGGCTGGGTCTTGCAACGTCAGCAGTAGCCAGAAACAGCCGGTGTTCTCGATAGCCCGCTGCTTTGGCTGTCATAGGGATATGCTCTTCTAATATTTCCTGGTAACGTCAAGCAGATAGCAAATTAGATTGCCATCGTAGCGCGATAGTGTTTTCATGTGCCAATCATCGATTTGCTTCTTTAATCTTGCAAAGATTAAAGCCCAATTCGCCACCGGCACGTTCTCGATCCGGCATTGGGATCCAGAGACTTTCACTCAGAATGCAAGGGTCGGTTTGTAATTAGTTAAGCGACTCCCTCGCTCGACTTTACACCTATAAATTTTTCATAAAGCCAGAAGCTAGCTTGCCAATTTAACAGCCAGCGGGTGTCTCTGGCCAAGCTAGCATTAGAGTCAGGAATACTATTGCAGCAACTCATGTTCGTTGGTAGCATTGCAGCCGGAAGGAGCCATATGGATACGCAACAAATAATCTCTGAATTGGAGGCTGAACGGGACCGCTTAGACCAGGCAATCTCTGCACTGCGCGGCTCCATGCGTGGCCGCCGGGGGCCGATGGCAGGACGCCGCGGACGCCGCCGTCTTAGCGCAGCTGCCAAGCGGCGCATTTCAGAAATGATGAAGAAGCGCTGGGCGGAACGCAAGCGGGCGATGAAAGCTGCATAGTCTGTCGAACCGCCAGGTAAAAGGAAAAGTGATAAAGAAGGCCGCCTGCTCGAAGCGGCCTTCTTTATTTGGACCCAAACTCTCCGCCTTGCGAGTTTCGCGATTTCTCCTTTCTTATGTTTCAATTGGTACGCGATGATCCGGCATTGTGTCCTTCTACTATTGCTTATCGGAGGTGCAATCTGCCTCTACGCGCAGGACAACTACGAAATCCAGGTGTACAGCGCTCCCACGGTGGAACCGGGTTCCACAATGCTGGAGTTTCATACCAACTTCACTTTGCAGGGCAGCAAAACTGTCATAGACGGCGTTGCTCCAACCAATCACGCCCTTCACGAGACGATCGAGATCACGCACGGCTTCAATGACTGGTTCGAGACCGGCTTCTACATCTTTACCAGCGCCCGCTCCGGGGATGGCTGGGACTGGGTGGGAGACCACATCCGACCCCGTATAAGCATTCCGGAAAAATGGAAATGGCCGGTTGGCCTGAGTCTTTCCAATGAGATTGGCTATCAACGCCGAAAGTTCTCTGAAGATACCTGGACCTGGGAGATGCGCCCGATCATCGATAAGCAACTGGGCAAATGGTATCTGGCCTTCAACCCGACGATTGAGCGAGCGCTTCACGGACCAGGGACCAGCCAGGGTTACGGCTTCTCACCGAATGCAAAAATATCGTACGACTTCAACAAGGTCGTCACGGGAGGTCTTGAATACTACGGCGCCATCGGCCCATTTTGGGAATTCGATCCTTTGGCCGAGCAGCAGCAACAGTTCTTTCCAACGGTGGACCTTAATGTTTCTCCGCAATGGGAGCTAAACTTCGGATTGGGATGGGGCGCGACACGCAGCACAGACCATGTGATCGTAAAAGCCATCGTGGGAAGGCGCTTTACCTGGAAGCGCAACAAGTCCAAGTAGGGCGGGTCTTCTTCTATAATCTCCCGGTTTGAATCAGCTTGTGTGAGGGTGCCTTGATGCTGCTTCGGCCTTTTCTCATTGCGTTGTTCTGCATCTTTGCGATGTCTCTTGAAGTTTATTGCCAGGACCGCTCCTATGGCCGCTCCATGGTCATCAGTGATCGCGGAATCGTGGCCACCAGCCATTATTTGGCTTCGCAAGCCGGAGCCCAGGTTCTGGCTCGCGGTGGATCTGCCATGGATGCCGCGATCGCAGCCAACGCAGTGCTGGGCGTCACCGAACCGATGATGAATGGCATGGGCGGCGACCTGTTCCTGATCTATTGGGATGCCAAAGCCGGCAAGCTTCACGGTCTGA
>JBAIYI010000375.1:0-4656 GCA_037915955.1 Terriglobales bacterium | reverse complement strand
ACGCCAGGCCCATCGGTCGCCAACGTGACACGGGTCGTGGTGGAGGTGATCACGCCACCGCCCTGCTGGAATCCGCTAGGCAACTTGCCCAGCAGCCGCTTGATCAGGCCGACCAGTCCCGAGGTGGCACTGTCACTGGAGGCCGCCGCGTCTCCAGGGGTGCCCAGGGCTTCTTCGACGCCGTCGAACTCAGCGATTACGTCGCCATTGAGATTAACGGTGGCGCTACCTACATCAACAGGCAGTCGTTCGTCTGGTGCAGTGCGTACTACAAATTCTTCGTACCTATCTCCGTTGATGATTTTTTGAGCCATCGATCTAGTTAGAACTTCAGGGCGCTGTCTTTAATGTACCGCCCTCGGGGATCCTCATCGCTTCACGAGAGCCGCGGCGTTTCGGATCGGGTCGTACAGCGAGGCCACGGCCTGTACCTGGGAGGAAGTGGCTCGTTTCCCGAGAACGTCGCTGATGGCGCTCGCGATGGTGCCCTTGACGACGGCGGGCGGCACCCGGTTGCTCAAGAGCATAGGGAGTTCGGTGTCGAGGCGGCCAAACACCCTGGGCAGGGCCCGGCGGAGCGCCGCGTCCATGGCGAAGACCAGGAGCCGCTGGGACAGGAGCAGGAAGAAGGAGTGCATGGGTCAAGGCTTGGGGGACTGGTCGGCGCCGGTGATCCGGGCGAGGAGGGCGGAGAGCGTTGCGCTGGCGGTCAAGGCGCCCCCGGCGGCGGTCTGCCAGCGTTCCGCGCACTTCGCGTCGGAGGAATCACGACAGAGAAGAGGAGCGCCGAATCCCCCGAGGGCGGATAGGAAGACGCACCCGATCAATGCAGCGATGATGCGGTTGTTCATCGCGGTATAACTTCAAGTTTGATAATGCGAGTTTCGTGTGAACGCACTTGTTGCTCAATACTATTAAAACGCTGGTTAAAGTTTATTTGAAAAGTGTTCTGACTGTTCTTCAGTGCTGTAATCTGTGTTTGAAGTTCGTCCAGCTTGTTAGGAAGGGCAGTGACGAGCCAACCGACGCCGGTAGCAGTACCCAGGACGGCCGTAGCGAAGACTGCAGCTGCGGTTGCCTCGAGGACGTGTGTCTGGTTGAAGCGGCGCCGCTCAGGTATGGATCGTTCTCGGGGGTAACGGGAGAACACCAGAGGCCGATGAGGGGGCTTCTATCAGGATACCGAGCTCGGGGGTGTGAATCTGTAGGATTTATGTAGTGTTTGCGTGCATGCAGTGGCTGAAATTGTTTACGCCCTACAACAACAGCGTTACGACAGTGCGGCTAATTGGACTAGCAATAATCCGATTTTGCTTGAAGGGGAGATAGGGATTGAAAGTGATACGGACAAATTCAAGTTTGGCAATGGAGTAAGTGCGTGGAATGATCTCGCTTATGTGGTTTCAGGAGGCGTGACGTCTCAGACCTTGTTGCATACAACAGGATCGCTGGAGGCATCAGCTTCGGACGAATTCACGCTGTCTGCAGCGTCGGCATTTCAGTTGCTGAGCTTCACTGCGTCGACACCGGCCTGGGTGCGGGTGTATGGGACGGCGGCGGCACGGACGGCGGACACGAGAACGTCACCAGGGGGTGCGTTGCCGCAAGCCGGGACGGAGTTCTACGCGGAGCTGGTGACCACGAGTGCGCCGCAGACGATTCGGTTGTCGCCGGTTCCGTTGGTACAACCGACCTCGGGGGAAGTGTTCGTGCGTGTGCAGAATAGGGACACTGTGACCAGGACCCTGGCACTGGGGTTTGATGTTCTTTCCTTTGGGAGTTGATTATGCCGGTTACGAAGCAGACTTATACAGCAGCAGCGACCTGGACCCAGGCGCAGGCAGCTGACCTGTTCAGGACTGCATTTATTGATGCCGGTCTGATGACAGACTGGTTTGACTCTACTGTTAGCAGCGACGCTGAACTGCGGATTCTACGGCTAAGCTACGACAACACCAAAACCTACGGCAATTCATTCTTCTGCTTTTCATTTAAGCCAGGAAACTCGATAGGGATTTCCCTGCTTTCGGGCTGGGATACGACCAGCAAGGAGGTAGTGGGCACTCAGTTTGTTGATTACCACCTGAACAAGGCCGGCATCGCGAGTTCCGCCGGAACTAACTCATTCCGTGCGCACGACCTGTCAAGGTTCGCGACCAGCACGTCCTCCGACCTGTCCCTTATACGGTACACGTCAGCCCTGGACACGAAGCAGAGTTGGTTTGTTGTCCAGCAGGGCACGAACCGCTCCAAGCCGTTTGCACTGGTTCACGCAGGTACAACCCTGTATCCCTGGCTTGACTTGAGCAAGGGCATAATCTCTGGCTACCATGATGTTTCTGCCACCGTCACCAATGCGAGGGGAAATCTTCATTTCAGGATTCAAGAAAATGTGCGCCGTTGTCTTTTGCACGGCCACGCACTAAGAGGAACAACGGAGCAGACGTTTGGCAGCGGCAGATTCCACGAAGTAGGCTGGAATGCCTACGCCTATGTTGGGTTCGGAAGTATCAATAACGACTACGGCCAAAACTACAGTGGGTTCAGCCAGTCAGTGGTGGCGCTGCCAGTAGGCAAGGCTTCAGCGAATCCCGCATACACGCAAGACTATGTACCTGTATGTACTGGAGTGCCGTGGAGTCCCTTCACGCCGACCCTTCTGGCTGCGGATTTTGCGGTTTACATGCACTACGCGAACAATACGGTGGTCTTCAGGGATAGGTTTATCGTGACCCCTGGCGTCGAAGAGTGGGAAGTGCTTGAAGCAGCAAATAATCCGACTCTCAATGACGGGGCATCCGCATTCTTCCTGGCGAGGGTCGTGTAATGGCTGATTTTGTTGCCAGCAGCTCCACGTCTGCACTAGGCCTAGGGAATGGATTGTCGGCAGCCTCTGAGGCCGCGACAGCCTTGGCGATTATCAGCAGCTTTGCCCTCCAAGACGCAGTGGTAGCGCTGGGAATAGCAACAGGGTTATCAGTGCCTGCATCGAATCCGGTATTCCAGCAAAGCTATAACAGCTTTGCCGCCGGCCCGGTGCTAACACTCGGCGCTGCCCTGAGCGGACCGACGCTTCCCACGACCGGCCAAATCTGGCCGTCAGGCCTCGGATAGCAACCGAATCGGGCCGGTTGTCACGAAGCTGGCTGAGCCGGCGATGAGGTCGTCGGCCGCCACGTTGATCGAGCTGGCAGTGAGCAGAATCGTGGCCTGGAAGAACAGGGCCGCGGACATGGGTGTGGTGGCCGGGCTCGGGTTTGTGCAGACCGCCGGAGAGGTCGTCTTCTTCAGGTAGAACCTGCAGGAGGCTGTCGAGCCCTCCTCCGTCAGCTGCACCAGGCGCAGCAGGGGATCGACGTCGTTCGTGTTCTCGCGGGAGTACAGGTTCACGAGGAAGTCCAGGTCCCCCGAGCCCGAGACCACGCTCTTGATGTTGGTGCCGAACTTCTCGCCCAGGGATCCGGTGTCGATCTCGAGGGCGCTGCGGCTGAGGCTCCAGGAGCGCAGCTGCCCCTGGAGGTTCCAGGGGTTCGCCGTGGCCTGGGACTGGTAGGTGGCCTGGGTTGCCGGCCAGCCACGGAGGCGACGCTCCGCAGTCAGGGTGGTCAGCGTCGCCTGGAAGGACGCCAGGCTGGTGAGCTGCGTCGAGTTGGCGTTGGCCGCCAGGACGACGGGCTTTGTCACCGAGACCGTGCTGAAGGATCGGCGCGTCGCCGCGTCGTTGGACAGGGCCCCGGCGCGAGTGGTGTGGAGGTAGATCCGATCGAGCGTGTCGCGGTGGACGAAACCGGTGAGCACACCGGAGGCGTGGATCAGGGACACCTCGTCGGCGAGGAACCAGTCGTCGTAGTCGACCGTGACGTAGTTGCCGGCGACGCTGACCGCGCTCGGGGGGACCACCACGGGCTCGGGGGAGCTGCGCTGCAGCTTGATCACGCCATCACGTCCGAGGTAGGCCATCAGAGCACTGCGGTGGGTTTGCCGGAGACTTGGAACTGGATCTCGACGACCTGCGCGGCTCCGTAGCTGGCGGACAGGCTGACGTTGGTGAGGACCCCCGAGGCCGTGACCTTCTGGTCGGTCAGGCTGTCGAAGACCAGCTCGAAGCCGGGGAGGGAGGTGGCGTCGGAGTAGACCTGGGTCATCAGGGCGTCGACGCCGGCGTCGGACGGGTCGTAGAAGAGGCTGGCTGAGCCCTGGGTGTTGCGCAGCCCGTTGATGAAGGTGAGATCGGTGTCGCCCTGGCGGGTGGTCGGCAGGGCTTCGCGATCGATCTGCAGGCTGATCTGACGGCACTTCCCGATGCGGGTGCCGTTGAAGAACATCGCTGCGGTGGTGCCGGTGAGAATCATGGTTCAGTCTATGGAATGTCGCCAATCAGCTCAACTTGGACGGTGCTGATGCCTTTGATCACCGAGTTCTGTTTTGGTGGTCCGTCAAAGAACCAGTCCAGGTGCTGCCCGGTTTGAATGCGAGAGGCCAGGTCGTTGTCTTCCACGCCAGAAACGATCTCGGGGGGCAAGGCGATGGGCAGGAATCCGGTGAGGCTGTTCATCCAGGACGCGATGATCAAGGCAGCGTCGCTGTCGGGGATGTTGTCGAAGCTCAAGGAGAGCTTGGCCTTGCCGGGCTTGGAGCCCAGAAGACGGGGGTAGG
>JBAIYI010000262.1:0-6409 GCA_037915955.1 Terriglobales bacterium | reverse complement strand
TCTTTGGTTTTGCTGGAGCATCCGTCGAGCGCGATGGCGAAGACCATCGCCACTGCCGCGGTTGCCACCATGGTTGCCGGGACACTCAGGGCAAAAGTCCGGCGCATCGCCCGTCCGAGCCCGGTGCCTGCTTTCTCATTCGCCTGCTTCATGTTTCTCACCTCCGCTGCCTCGAGCAGCGACCAGTGAAATGGCACGAGGCGGGCCAATATGCGTAGTGTTGAATTGACTGGACTTAGCGGAATTCGCCGGAAGAGACGTCGTTGTGGTTCACAGACACTGTGTGCGCCGTGACACGATTTCTTGCTGCGCGCTCTTCTTCCAGACCACGTCTTCGTTATTGCGGCGGTCAATCAGGGCATCGACTTTGTGGTCGCCGTTGTAGCGGAACAGGATTCGGCCCTCCACGCCTTTGCGGAAGAAGATGCAGTCGGCCTCAGGAAGCAGCTCTTCGGGCGGTCGGTCGGTGCGTTGTATATACAACCGGCCATTCTCAGCTGAGACCGTTCGCGTGATGCCGGGAGCGAGTTCGTACTTCCCGATGTAGTCATTCCAACGTTCCGGATCGCCTGTTCCCGCGGCCGGATCTTCGTAATAGCGCAGTACCTGGCCCGCAACAATCTGCCACCTGCCGTTGCGGTACATCCATGTATCAGTCGCGTGGTAGCGCGCCTTCAGTTGCTGGCCATAGATGACCTCGGTCTCGTCGAGGTCGTAACTCAGGATGGCCGTGCTTTTCTCAATGTGGCTCTTCACGTGAACCACCTTGATTTCGCCGGAGTAGCCCTTCGGTAGCGGCGCAATGTCTTTTACCAGCGCAGCTTTATCCATGCTGCGGCCTTTTTCGTCAAAGTACATTGCATCTTCCGCGAAGTATTTCTTCCATGGCTCGGGATTGCCGGGGGCAACGGCGTCAAACAGCTCCTGCGTGCGGCGGACCAGTTCCTGCTCGGCAATTCGCGCTGGCTCGGCGGTTTTGGACTGCGTGACACAGATCACGGGAAGGGTGAGCGCAAGCGCAAAGATGATGATTCTCATAAGATCAAACCACCTCCAGAAGCAGGCTACTGTGATTTGACGGTCGTCTGAAGCGTTCGAAATCCGGAAAATCTTTTACACTCTACACCGTGCCTCAAGGGAAGCCAGTCGCGAAAACCTTCCGTGCCACGCTGGAGCGCAGCGGCGATGCGCTGAACTGGACCATCATCCGCGTGCCTCTCGATGTGGCGAAGGTCTGGGGTGTACGCGGACAGCTCAGGGTGAAAGGCGAGATCAACGGGTTCGCGTTCCGCACTTCACTGTTTCCCACCGGCAACGGCCGCCACATCATGATGGTCAATAAGCAGATGCAGAAGGGCGGCAAGACAGCGTTCGGCATGGAAGCGCGTTTTCGCATGGAGCCGGACACCGAGAAGCGGGAGGTTATTGAGCCGGCCGAACTCACGCGCATCCTCAAACAATCAAAATCGCTGCAGAAGTTTTATCTCCTGTTCAACGATTCCTATCGCCGTGAGATGGGCAAATGGGTCGGCCAGCCGAAGAGCGCTGCGGCACGGGAGCGTCGTGCCGAGCAACTGGCCGAGCGCCTGATGTTAACCATGGAAGGCGAGCGCGAACTGCCTCCGGCGCTGCAGGCGGCGTTTGTGCAGAATCCGCTGGCCCGAAAAGGCTGGGAGAAGATGCCGGCTTCGCATCGGCGATCTCATTTAATGGGCATCTTCGGCTACAAGAGCCCTGAATCGCGGGCGAAGAGGTTGGCAAAGGCAGTGGAAGAGATGATGCAGTATGCGGGGAAGGGAAAGGCGTCAGCGAGTGGCTCAGAATAATTGAAAACGCCTCCTCAATCCCGGCGATCCTGGCGATTCCCTTACATGTTCCAGCCAATTCTCATGCGGTCACGCCTTCGACGGTCGCTGCGCACAGCTTCTATGATGTCGCCGATCATCTCCGCATAGCTGCGGCCGGATTTCTTGGCAGCCATGAAGAATTCTGAATCGCTCGACAACCAGGGGTTGGGATTGGCTTCAATAACGTAGACCTCGCCTTTGGCGGTGAGGCGCATGTCGATGCGGCCATAGTCACGTAGTTTGAGGATCTGATAGGCCTGAAGCGCGGTCTTTTGCAGGGTCTTGGTGATTTCCTCGTCAAGGTCTTCTACGGGAGCGGACTTGGTGACCTTGTAGGCTTCGCTGTCTTTCTCCCACTTCACTTCCGTTCCGGCGACTTTGGGCATGCCTGCGGGAAGCTTGGAAAGATCAAGTTCGATCAGCGGCAGCACGTCTGGCCGCTGATTGCCGAGGATGCCGCAATAAATCTCGCGGCCTTCAATAAATTCCTCAATCAGTGCGGGACAGTCAAATTCTTCCTGGACATAGTGAATGCGCTGCATCAGGTCTTTTATGCTGTCGACCACGGCATCTTTGTCGATGCCGAGCGAGCCATCCTCTGAAACCGGCTTTACGATCAGCGGGAAGTGGATATCGTGCGCGTGCTCGAGATTACCCTGATAAACCGTGGCGAAATAGGGAGTGCGGATGCCGTGAAACTCAAAGAGTTTCTTCGCGATGGCCTTGTCCTGAGCGAGGTAAAGTCCCTGCGGCCCGGCGCCGGTGTACAGTCGGCCCAGCAGGTCGAGATAGCCGGCCACCTGCATTTCTTTGGTGTCGTCGCCCGCGTAGGATTCCACAAGGTTGAAGAACATGTCAGCTTCGCAGCGCATGAGCGCGGCCAGAGTCTTGTCTTCGCCATCGAGCACCTGATAGCTCGGTTCATGCCCAAGCTTCTCCAGCGCCTCGTGGATTTCTTCGAAGTCGTGTTTCTCGCGTTTCTTGCGTTTCTTCTTGGTGCCGCGTTTCTTCTTTTCCGGTTCTGCGGCGGGAGGTTGCTCTTCCTCGGCCCATCCCCAGTTTTCATAGAGCACGGCGATTTTCAGTTTCTTATCCATCTGTGTTCAACTCATTATCCTAGCCGGATCAGGTATGCACGAACTTTCCGCGGGCCACGTAGTTCATGGCCAGCGCCGTGGCGTACACGGTGATCTCGGTGAGGTATTCACGTTCCAGTTTCGTATCGGCGCGCAAGTTCAGCTCCGCCGCGTATTTTTCAATTGACTCCAGCAGCTTGCGGATGAGCGGGCGCTGCACGCCGGTCCAGTACGTCAGCTTGTCGGTAAGGGCCTTGCGGTTTTCGCGCAGCAGGTCAACCGCCGGGCGAACGCCGTTTTTGCGCCGTACGCTGACTTTGAAAATGTCTTCCAGGTCGCTGCCCAGGGTGAGCTCGCCCGGTGAAGGCTGCTCGCTGAGCGCCATCTCATAAAATTCGGCGACGGTGGTTTCCATCTCATCCACGGTGATGTCCGTGCGGCCGCGCGGGCGAACCGGATCCGTGTTGCCGAACTTACGGGCGATGCGGTCGACGTACTTGAGCTTGTCGAGCGCGGGCCAGTCTTTGTATCGCTGACGCCAGCGCGAGTTCGGGGTAAGCCACACGGCAAAGGTTTCCGCGAAATCTTCATCGGGATGCTTCTGCGCGTACCAGCCTTCCATGTGGCGGACGAACCGGCGCGAGAAGGGAATGGGCTTGTAGGCGTCGCGGTAGGGCTTGCGATAGGGGCCGAAGAGCTGCTTCCATTCGTCGGTCTTGTGCAGCGCGTACGCGTAATTGATGGCGTGGCCGGCCTCGTGACGCAGGTACATCATGACTTGGCGCTTGTCTTCCAGGTCGTTCATCTCCTTTTCCAGCGAGGCCAGCCGGTTATCGACGAGGTAAAAAGGAATGCCGATGACGGGTTCGCCGGAGGGGCAGCCCCATTCGTCCGTGAGGTAAAAGCCGGGGCGGAACTTCTTCAGTCCTTTGCGGTCCAGTTCGCTGTAGAGCTTCTGGATGAGCGGCTCCACGGGCGAGCCATCCAGCTTTAGGCCAAGCTCGCGGATGGGCTTGCCCAGGATATCCTGGACTTCCGGCGCCAATTTTTCAAAAGCTTGCAATCATGTCTCCGGCGGAACAGGGGCGTCTCTGAGCGAAGTCAGGCGCGGAAAGAATTGGCAAAAGCGTAACATAAGCGCTATTGTCGCAGGAGTTACCGTCGGCATACCACCCTTGACCCCTTGGATGCTTCCTCCCCGCATCGCCAGCCGCCTTCCGAGCGCATTCTTAGTGCGAATACAGGTGCTCCACCGAGCATGCCCCGTGTGTTTGCCCGATGGAGCGTGACCGTGGTCACCGTGTGTAATCACTGGCAGACGGAGAATCATGATGCGGGAAGCAACTCTCACACTTCACTCACTGCGCAGCTTCCCCGGCCCGGACAGGAAAGAGAAGACCATGGGGCCCAGAAAAGCATTCTCCGCGCTGTTACTGTCGCAGGATTCTCTGCCGATTGAAGGTATCCGGAAAGTATTCTCGGAATACGGCATTGAACTCCACAAGGCGACGAATCCGGCTGAAGTAGACGCCTGGGTACGGCGGCGTCCGCTGGACCTGGTGCTGTGCGACTATGACGTGGCCGGCGCCCCCGACTTGGAATGCCTGAAGTCGAACACGCACTGGAAGGGAATCAGCATGGTGGTGCTGCGCTGCGCGGCGGCGCGGCAGGCCAGGGGCAAGCGCATTCACCTTACGCTGGGCAAGCCGCTCAACGCGGACGTGCTGGCGCGCGGGCTGAAAGCCGCTTACACCAGCATGGCACGCAACCGCCAGCTTGCCTTCCGGCACATGGTGGCGTTGCGTCCGCTGGCCGGGACGGTGCTGCATCATGGATGGCAGAAGCCGCTGGGGCGGACGGTGATCGCCAACCTGAGCCAGACCGGACTCTGCCTGGCGGGCAGCGAACCCCTGCCGCAGGGCGGCGTGGTGAACGTCAACTTCCCTCTGCCGGACTCCGACGAGCAACTGCACGTGCTGGGAAAAGTCATCTGGTCTGATCCTACCGGACGCAGCGGCGTGGAGTTCAGCGGGCTTTCGCCGAGCCAGATCAAACAACTGGAAGAGCGCCTGCGCAAGCGCATGCCGTCGCCGGACTTCTGGCGGATGCCGGGATAACTCCAGAGTTCTAACCACAAAGGACACCCATTCGGCTCCGCTCAGGGCAGGCTACGGACCACGAAGGGTGGTCAAGAGCCGGTGGGACTTTCTGCTCCTTCCTCTTCTTCTTATCTTCCTGGATGCAAACGTGCGATCGCCGGAGCGCGGTGATAGGCTCTTGCGTGGAGCTTTCATTGCATGGAGGTAAGCGTGGCAGCACATTCATCTCAGGCAGTTGATCCGGCGAGGGCGTTTCTTCGCCACACGCTGGCAACGCTGGCGTACAGAGCGGGCAAGAGCGTGCGGGAATGTCCGGAGACGTTCGCCACTTTCAGCAGCGGCGAGCGAGGCCGCACTCCGGCGCAGATCCTGTCGCATATGTGCGACCTGATGGACTGGGCGCTCTCCATCTGTCGCGGCAAGCAGGCGTGGAATGATTCAAAGCCGCAGGCGTGGGCGGCCGATGTGAACCGCTTCTTTGCGGCGATGCAAGCGCTCGATGACTACATGGCCTCCGCTGAGCCGCTGGGCGATGAGCCAGGGCATATCTTCCAGGGCGCGATTGCCGACGCGCTCACGCACACAGGACAGCTCAATATGCTACGTCGGATGGCGGGGTGTCCGGTGAAAGGCGAGAATTACTATCGCGCAGAGATTGTGGCGGGTAGAGTGGGTCCGGAGCAGGCTGCGCCGAGGCGGGAGTTCTGAATACAGGGAGACGCCTTTTCGGGAGGAGTCGTTCGCTTCAAGAGCATTGAAGAGAGCTGAATAAAGATTGTCTCGTGAAAACTCTCTGAATCGGCATCGTCGTTGATCGTACCGGGCATTAGTTCAATTAAGTCATTGTGATCTGGGCTCACGCGAGACGGCAGCGGAGCAGATCCCTCGTCGTGCTCGCCTCGCAAGCTCGGCTACGCACTCGCTCGGGATGGGTCCTTCAAAGTTTTAGGATCCACAGAAAATCGAGAGTATCGCTGAGGGCAAGGAAATGGGGAACGTCCACTCAGGTTGACCATCACCGGCAAAAACTAAGGGCGAAGGCCACGGCCTTCGCCCGATTTGTTTGAAAGCAGAGTTACAGGTTGCGTCCGGTGGTGCCGGTAGCGTCCGAGGCGCTCTGAATGCCGCTCTGGACGGCGCTGGTCACGCGGTCAGCCTGGCCACGAATGGCCGAAACCGTGGTGCGGACGCGGTCTTTCCCCTGGTCCACCAGGTCACGAGCGGAGTCGGCGAGGTCGCCGGCCCTCTGCTGCAGGTTGTTGCGGGTCTCTTCCCCGCTCATGGGCGCAAACAGAATACCCAAACCAATACCAATGCCTAATCCTGCCAAAAAGGATTTCATGTGCTTATGCTCCTGAATGTGCTCCGGAAAATCGGGGCGTTGAGG
>JBAIYI010000006.1:0-11163 GCA_037915955.1 Terriglobales bacterium | reverse complement strand
CAGGTCGCGGAACTGTTGCACGGAGGGGCTGAGGTCTGCGGCTTGCGTCAGATGTTGTTTCATGAAATCTCCAGCGGGAAGACGTGGCTGTATACCTATCCGCCAAACCTGCGGATGTGGCTGGTGGGCGGGTCGTTGTTGTACAGGCGCAGCTTCTGGCAAAGAGCGCCGTTTGCGGATGTGCAGGTGGGAGAAGACTCGCGCTTTCTGTGGAAACAGACCCATGGAAAGATGGCCGTGCTTCCGGATTATCGTTTTTATGTGGCCATGATTCACCCGGAGAACACAAGCCCCAAGGTCTGCGGCGATCCTTATTGGGCGCCATCACCAGAAAATCCGAGGTCGATCATGGGCGATGTCCTGGACCTTTATCGGCCGGAGTCGTCGGCCGTCACGCGGCATCTGGAAACTTCGGAAGGGAAGCGGATGAAATTGAATCTTGGTTGTTGCGATGCTGCTATTCCCGGATTCGTGAACGTGGACATCGTGGCCGGGCCCGGAGTCGACCAGACTGCTGATCTAAGCCAGCCCTGGCCATGGGCCGACGGTTCCGTGGAATATGTGCGGGCCTGGGACATTATCGAGCATCTTCCTGACAAGATCAGGACCATGAACGAAATGCACCGGGTGCTGGCGCCCGGCGGCCGGGCGGAAATTGCCGTGCCCACCACTGACGGCACTGGAGCCTTTCAAGACCCTACACACGTCTCCTTCTGGAACCGGCGGAGCTTCCTTTACTACGAGGCCGGCAACCCGTATCGCGAGCGTTTTGCCAGAAGTTACGGCATCACGGCGCGTTTTCGCACGGTGTCTGAGCGGATTGACCGCAGCGTGGACGGGCCGCGCCTGACGATCATTCTGGAGGCGGTGAAGCCGTGAACTTCAGCGTGGTGATACCTTCCGGCAATGCAGGGAACCTGATTGCATGTGTGCGCTCCCTGTTGGCGGCGGAGCCGGAGTTGTCTTCGCAAGAGATCATTGTGGTTGATGACGGAGCGCGCGCCGGCGCTGAAGCAAGCTTGCCGGAACTCCATTGGATCACCGGCATAACGCCATTCATTTTTTCCCGCAACTCCAATCTAGGCATCATGACGGCCGGACGCGACGTGTTCCTGATGAATGACGACGCCAATCTGGTCACGCCGCGGGGCTTTTCGTTGCTGGCGCAAGAGGTGCTGCGGCGGCCTGAGGTCGGCGTTTGCTCGGCAGGGATCCGAGGGGTGGTCGGAAATCCCCGGCAGCTTGTCAGCGCCAGGCCGGGGTTTCGCTATGAATCCAGCGCCATCGCCTTCGTTTGCATTTTCGTGCCGTGGCGTACGTATGCAGCGCTCGGCCCTCTCGATGAACAATTTGTCGGCTACGGCTTTGAAGACAACGACTACTGCGCCCGTGTCTTCCAGGCGGGACTAAGAATCGGAATATGTGATCGTTGCGTGGTGGAACATGCGAAGCATCCCTCGGTGTTTCGCACCCGCGCCAACTTTCCCGCTCTGTTTGAGCAGAACCGGCAGCTGTACCGGTCAAAGTGGGGGAGAGATTCATGAGCGATCCCCGGAGCGTGGACCTGTTTTATCTCTCGTCAAACCGCCTGGAGTTTACTAAAGAAACGTTCGGCGCTCTGCTGGAGAACACGGATTGGGACTTTGTCCGCGAATTCGTGGTGAATGACAACCATTCGGTGGATGGAACCAGGGAGTGGCTCAAGCAGGCGATCAAGGATTGTCCGGCGCCGGTCAAGTGGATTGAAGCCAATTACACCTCGCCAGTAGCAGCCATGGTGAACTTCATCCGCTCGGCGCGCGCGCCGATCCTGGCGAAAGTCGACAACGATGCCATGATGCCTCCGGGCTGGCTTCGGCAAAGCCTTTCTGTCATGGACCGCCATCCGGAGTTGCTTCTGCTCGGCACGGAAGCCATGTACCCGCACTCCGGCGATCAGGACGTGGAGCGTTCCTATACTCCGGCGGAGTTCATCTCGGGATTGGGTTTGTATCGCCGTCAAGCGTTTGCTCGAAGCACGCCCACGCCGATGGGAAAGTATTTCGGACTTGAAGAATGGCAAATGGCGCAGCCCAGGCTGGTGCGCGGATGGATTACTCCCTCTCTTCCCGTATTTCTACTTGACCGCCTGCCTTTTGAGCCATGGCTCAGCTACTCGAAAGGTTATATGAAACGCGGCTGGCAGCGCGAGTCTTACAGCTACGATTCAGGTTCCACACTATGGCAGTGGCGTTGGCCGGGCGAGAGCAAAGCTCCACGAGCCGAAGGAAACGGAGTGTGCAAGGAAGGAAACGGAATGTGCAAGTTCGTTGCATCCGGTGATTCGCGGTTCCTGGGCGCATTGCGCATCAAGAACGAGTCAGAATTTATCCATGAGGTTCTGACGCAGGCGTTACAGCTTTGCTCTCACGTGCTGGTCTTTGACGACCACTCCACAGACGGTACGGTCGCCATATGTGAGTCCTTCGGAGAAGCTGTGACGATCTTCCGTTCCCCATTCCAGGGACTGGATGAAAGCCGGGACAAGAACTATCTGCTGGAAAAAATCGCTCAGCGGAACCCGGAGTATGTCTTATGGATCGATGGCGATGAAGTGCTGGAGGGTGGAGGGGCGGAGCAGATCCGAGCGGCAGTTACGGACTTTCCTTCGGCCGGAGCCTGGTATTTGCGCATTGCTTATCTTTGGGACACTCCCTACCAGATTCGCGTGGATGGCCTGTTTGGCAACTTTCGCCGCGCTTCGCTGTTCCGGTTCCGGGGGCAGCCGGTCACCCGACTCCAATTCCGAAAAACCGGTTTCGGCGGCAATTTCCATTGTGGCAACGTACCTGACGGGCTCGTCGGGGAACATCGAGACCTGCCTGTCCGGCTCAAACATTACGGCTGCATGACGCAGGAGCAGCGCGTGGCTAAGCACGCGTTCTATACAAGCAGGGATCCGGGCAATCAACTCGAAGATAATTACCGGCATTTGCTTAGCATTCCGGGCGCGCGGCATGCGCCAGGGCCTATCAAACTCATGCCATGGGCGGACTCAATGCCAATAAAGAAAACAGACGCGGCGAGCAAGAAAACTGTAAGTGCGAGCTCTGTAACCGGGCGCAAAGCCATGGGCGAACCTGCTGCATCGGCATGGTTGCAGCTCCTGAAGAAAACGCTGGTCCGCTATCCGCTGGATGCCGAAGAAATCGAATTGGGGCGCGCATTGGCAGAAGTGGAGCCAGCCTTGCGGAGCGAGATTGAACGGTGGATTGATTTGAATCAGCGGCGTCAACTCCATGAGAGCGGACCGGATCCTGCCGTACGGCAGGAGGGGAAGGACTGGCCTGCTACTGCGGAAACCATGATGGGCCTCGTCCGTATGGACCACATGCTGAGCTGTCTGCTGGATGTGGTTCAGCGCAAGGTTCCCGGAGACCTGGTGGAGATTGGAGTGTGGCGCGGCGGCGTTGGCATTCTGATGCGCGCAGTGCTTCGAGCACTCGGTGATGCGCGCCGCAAGGTGTGGCTGGCCGACTCCTTTCAGGGCCATCCCTCGCCGGATCCCAGGCTGTACCCTGCGGACAGAGATGATCCACATGGCACATTCCGGGAATTGATAGTTTCACGGGAGACGGTAGAGCACAATTTTGAGCGCTACGGCCTGGGAGACAGCCGGGTTTGTTATCTTGCGGGCTGGTATCGTGACACGTTGCCGACGGCGCCGATCGATCGCATCGCCTTGCTCCATCTCGACTGCGATATGTACGAGTCCAACATCGTGGCGCTGCGCAGTCTGTATTCAAAAGTATCTCCGGGCGGGTACATCATTGTCGATGACTATGGCGCAATCGCTGGATGCCGCAAAGCAGTGGACGATTTCCGCATGGAGCAGGGTATCAGCATTGAAATGGAAACGATCGATTGGACCGCGGTCTGCTGGCAAATCCCGCAACCGGTGTAGCAGAGCGGCTTGGGGCGGTGCTCCAAGCCATTGTGAGCTTGTAGTGCGTTAACCCTCACCGTGAGAAGGAATAGTTCAAGCACAATGTTGCTGCGATCAGGCGCCGAAAAAAATTGCAGGTGATCTGGCGTCCCCCGACGAGATTTGAACCCGTGTTACTGCCGTGAAAGGGGTAATTCACACAGCGATTCAAGAACTTCCGCCGCTCGCGAGAAACGCGAGCGTCTTTTTGTTTGGCGTTTATCGCTGAGATTTCGCGACGCTCATGGAATAGTGCATGGGCGCGATCGTTTGCAGTTTTAGAGAAATCTCATTTAGCGTTGTCTATCGCACGCGATTATTAAACTCTTGCCTACGTTGAATTTCCCCTCACGCCATTCGTGTGCTGTGCTGCCGCATGCTTTCTCGCGTGCGAGGTAGTTCGCCGTGTGAGCAAGTCACACCGCCATGTGATTCAGAACACCGCGCACACTTAAACTCCGCAATAACTTTTTAACGTAGTTGTTCGGGTCCCTGGTGACCACCAGTCTAGGGAGTGTAGTAAATTGTAAGTTGTATATTCCTTGTGGCTGTTTTTCCCGCTTTGGCATCCCTCACCTTTGCGAAACAACCTCATTGGCCAATCAACTTCCTCTCTTCGCTGAGATTGGTGTCCGGAATGCCGTTTGCCACCTTCAATGACGTCCAACTGCCTGCCATCGCCATTGATGGCTCGATTTGTTTGGATTGCAGACGATGGATTTGCCGTGCTTGTGCGGACGTACGAGGGACGTTTGCAGCGTGCCTGCATCGGTGATGAAAACGCCGCTGGCATCGAGGCCAGAACAACTCTGATTCGCAGCTATGAGTGACATGCGCCAGTCCGATGTTGATTGACGCAGAGGGGGGATTTAAAAATGAAACGGAGCTTGCTGCTCGTTGTTCTAGGACTGTTTACAGTCAACGTGTTATTTGCCCAAACGTTGGCGCGAGGCTCAGCGTCGAGAAAAAATACCACCGTACAGCACCACCGCAGCCACCGGGTGATGCGGAACCATCAGACATCAGTGAGCCAGCGGAAAGTGCAAGCGACGACGCAAAGCGTAACAGCTCCGCGAAGCTCGCAGGCACCGCTGGCGGCAATAGCTTCATATACGTCGCAAGGTTCCGTGAGTTTGGCACCTTCGACCCCGCTGCTGACCGCGGTGGATCCGTACGCGAACCCCGCGAAACCGAATCCGCTCAATGCATCGCGTCCGTATTGGTACTCGGCTGACGCGAGTGGATTCACGATCTTGAAACTCGCTGACAACACGAAGCTGGGCAGCGTTGCCTGGCCAGCGACGATAGATCTTGCTCAACCGGACGGGACAACGCTGAACGTACCCGCTCCGGCAGCGGGCTGGGTGCCTGTGAGCCTGCTGGTGCCTTACCCGTCGCTTGAGGCGATCGGGCCGGAGGCTATCGAGGGGTCATCCACCCAGGCGCTTGTGCTGATGGCGCACTCGGGGTACGAGTGGCGCAGCAGCAATGGGCGTTTCCGGGACCAGATCGCGCCCGCAGCCAGCGCAGACACCGAGTCTTCGATGCTGGTGATGGTCGACGTCACTGACCCAACGAAGCCGGCCGTCCTATCTGCCGCGCTCCTCGGCCACAATGCTGGCCAGATGGCATGGGAACCTTCGGCGGGCGCCGTCTATGTCGGCGGGATGCCGTCCACGTCTCTGCCGGCTGGACTCCAGTCGTTTATCTCCAAGATCACGCCTCCCGAAGTGGGGGCGGAGCCTCCTCCTCCTTTCGCGCCTAAAACGCTCTATCCGCTCTGCGGCCCGGAGATCGAATGGTCGGGAGAGCTGAAGACAGAGGACAAGATGGGGATCCCCGTCAACGTGCCCGAGGCATGGATCTGTGACACCATCCACGGCGCCGGCGAAGGGGAAGGCCCGTTCGCTTATCAGTTCACAGGTCTGCCAACATGGCTGACTGCGCACATTGATAAAGCTACGGGCGAGCCCGATGGCCTGCTGTACGGCACACCAACAGTAGTCGGGACTTACACCTTCGTAGTCACCGTCACGGATCACGCGGTTGAACCTCCCGGACAAGCGTCCGCAGTAATCACGATTGACGTTAAGCCCACCGTGACTGAATTCACCGGCGGTGAGTGGGAAGGCGGCGAAGCCGGAGTCCTGGGTGCTCTTGCAATCCAGGGAACCGGCGACTGCACACTCGCGCCCGGGGAGACGCCGGTTCCGAGTTGGGTCGAGTCGATCCAGGTACCGAACGGCTGCGTCATCCTCGGCAAGCCGACACTCGCAGGCGAGTATTACAACTTCGTCATGACGAATTTCAAGTTCCTTCCGCCGTACGATGTGGCTCCATATTCGCCGGTGGTTTGGAGCGGAGAGGTGCTCGGGACCTACGGCTTTGACTCGTTGCCCGCAGGCGTGGGAATCTCGGGCCTGGCATGGCACGAGGTGGATATGATTCCGGGTGAGCCGGACAAGTACGTATTGAACGGCGAGTTCATCGGGATCGACCCATCGACCGGGCAGCTATATTCGGATGCTCTGCCGTATGAGCAGTCCGACACCATCGAAGAGGTCGGACCTCCAGCTACGATCGTGGATAGAAACGAAGTCAGCACGGAGGGGACTCCGCTGGCAGGTTCCGGTTTCGGAAACGTTGTGGTTGAGGCCGATCGGGACATCTACGTCGCCGCTGACGGCGCGGTGATCAAGGTAAGTGGCGGTGCGGCAAGCAATATCAACGTGCCGGGAGCGGCGGCATCCTTCCTGGCGCTTGACTCGAATCTGGCGCCCGCAGTGAAACCAGATCTGGCAGGTCCCGGACAGATTGATCACGGGGTCCTGTTCGTGACCGGTCCGAACTCCGGCAACGTGATGGTTATCGACACGGCGGCCGGAACGGTGAACCAAACACTGGCCGTCGCCGGCGCAAGCTCGCTCGGTGGCGTATCGGTTGATAGCGCAACCACTGGGCTCGCGTACGTCGCCGGCAAGTCGCTGCAGAACGTGAGCCTCTTTGGCTCAGGCACCGGCTGGAACACGGCACCGACAATCGCGGTCATCAACCCGGCGGAAGCCCTCGTTGACCTGACCCAATTCACGATTGGCCAGTTCGGCTCTTTTAAGGTGATCGCTACCGGCTGGCCGATTCCGGTTTTGAGCCTTTCGGATGGTACCCTGCCTTCCGGAGTGACTTTCGTCGACAACGGCGACGGCACCGCGACGGTTTCCGGTATACCCGGCGCCGGAACTGAGGCCGTTTACACGCTAGCCGCTACCGCAAGCAACGCGGCAGGCTCCGTGACTCAGGCGTTCACCCTGACTGTCAACGCGCTTGGGGCACCTGGCATCACCAGCGCAAACTCGGCGACGCTTACGCTCAACATTGCGGGGCAGTTCAAGGTGGAGGCCACTGGTACGCCGACGCCGCTGCTCTCCGTGACGGGTGCTCTGCCCCCGGGCGTGACATTCCATGACAACGGTGCGTGCTCGCCGGCTATTCCAGTGGGTTGCACCGGCAGCGCGTTTCTGGGCGGCGTGCCGACCAGCACTGGCACGTATGCTCTTACGATCACTGCCACAAATAGTCAGGGCACGGCCACGCAGGAGTTCACGCTGAAAGTCGGCACTGATGTGCCGAGCGCGATCACCAGCACAAACACGATCACCTTCAAGCTGCAAACAGCAGGAACATTTACTGTGACCGCCACGGGTTCGCCCACGCCAAAGTTGTCCGAAGCCGGCGCACTGCCGAACGGAGTGACGTTCACAGACAACCTCAACGGCACGGCCACGGTGGCGGGCACGCCGACCGTGGATGGCAGCTATCCGTTCACCATAACCGCATCCAACGGGTTCGGCACAAACGCCACGCAGAAGTTCTACCTGGTCGTCTCGCGAACGAGCGAGACAACTAAACTGCTGAAGACGGCTGGCCTCTCCAGCCCGTCGGAGTCGCTTGCTCTCGACCCGCGGACTGGCGAAGTCTTCGCCATGAACGCGATAGACGTCGACCGGCCTACCGGCCGGCTCTCCACGCCGGCGGTCACGCACCTGGACAATGCAGGAAACGTGATAGCCAGCATCCCGGTGGAGCAAGACGCTGAGTACCTGGCAGTCAATTCCAACACTCATCGCCTCTACGTCCCGCAGTGGGACCGCTCCCGCGAGACCAACCCGACCGGCACCGATAACCAGGGGCTGGCAATCATCGACACGGTCAAAAACGAGTTGTTGACCACCATCCCGATGCCGATTATTCCCGGGACCACGTCCAAGTACCTCCCGACCGGTGTGGCCGTGGACGAGTGGAATAACGTCATCTACATCAGCGCGACCACTCCTGGAGCAGAGGGAGCCGAGGAGGGAGGGGGAGACCGCCCCACGCCCAAGGATGCTGAAGGCGGAATTCCGGGCGTGATCCTTGCGTTCGATGGTAACGATAACAGCTATCTGGGTTCCGTGACCGCCGGTCTTGATCCGGAAAGCCTGGTGTTTAACCCAACGGCAAAGCGCGTCTACACTGCGAACGAAGACGATGGTTCAGTCACGAGCGTGGCAGGCGTTACGCGTGATTCCGGCGGCAAGCTGGGAGACTGGAGCGCGCAGACGCCGACCACGATCCCGCTGATATTCCCAACAACCTGCGCACTGAGTGACACGGGCCAGCCATTGACGTTTGGCGAAGCCGACAAGATGGTGGTTAACCCGGTCACGAATAAGGTATACATCACTGACGATGCGTACCAGATCGCGGAGATCGACAGTGCCACCGATACGGTGACGCGGCGGTTGCAGATCGACTCAGGCTGCGGCAGCCCTGTTCTCGCCAACAACCTGGCAATCATACTCGACCGCGGCGCGATGATCGACGGTGTCCCTCAGGGCATTCTCTATGCCACCTCAGAAGGGAACAGAATTTCGATCATCGACCTGAGCACGTTTACGGTTTCGGCATTGATGACGGTTGAAGGCGCCCAACACATCGACTGGCCGGTGATCAATCCGCAACACCGGCTGTTTATCACTGACGAAAGCTGGCCGGTCGTGTTCGTGTATGACCTGAACGACGGCCTAACTCCAGTTCCTTCGCCATTCCTGATAACCTCAGAGCTTTCCATGCATTTTGGTGGAATCGCAATGGGAGGTTCCAGCAACGCGCAAATACTTACCATTTACAATACTGGCGATGCCCCACTGAATATCACCAACATCAGCTTCACGGGTGATTTCAAGTCGAGCAATAGCTGTGTCACCGCCCTTCAGCCCGGGGCGTCATGTCAACTGGCAATCAACTTTAATCCTGCTGGAATGGGCACGCGGTCCGGTATGGTGACCATCAGCAACAATGCTGCCCTCAGCCCGCACCAGGTTGCGCTGTTTGGAAGCGGAACTGACTTCCAGCTCGGCGTAGGAGCAGGCGGCTCTTCCCAGACCATTCAAAGCGGACAGAGTGCAGCCTACAACCTGAACGTCTCCGGCATCAGCGGGTTCTCGGGCCCTGTTGTGCTGAGTTGTTCTGGTGTGCCGGCCGGGTCCACCTGCAACGTAACTCCGTCCACAGTGACGATCAGCGGAAGCACTGCCGAGCCTTTCAGTGTAACCGTGACCACGACAGCAAGACATACTGTGGCGGCGGTTTCGCGGATCCAATTGCCGCCAGCGGCATGGCTGTTCTGTCTGGCGCTCCTGTTATCACTTTGCGCTTGTATGCGCCTGGCCGGGTCTGCTCGTGTTCGTCGAATGACCTGGGCGGCGGCATCCTGTGGAGTGCTGCTGATTGCGATTGCCGGGTGCGGCGGGCATAGCAATCCTCCACCCGTTGTTATCGGGACGCCTGCCGGCACATACACCGTGGTGGTGACAGCCACCAGCAGTGGCGCTACTCGGACCATGCCACTTACTCTGGTCGTAAAGTGAAGCCGATTTGGGCGGCCTGACTGCTGGGCCGCCCAATTCCGATACGCGCGGCCTTCGGGCCGCGCTTTTTTTGCATGTAAGGTGGAATTTGGGCGGTGTAGCAGCTTGCGGGATTTTGGACGAAGAACTACATTGTCCAAATTCGCTGTTGATTCGGCGAACAAGCCGTGCTACTTTGGGGAGATTTCCTCAGGGGAATTGCTGCGTGAGCGGCGACGATCTTTGACAATTTAGCTACTAGCGGCGCTGCCTTTTGGCACTCGGCCGTTGGCACTTGGCAAAAGCAAGCAAGTAGCGAGCGGCAATTAGCTGCACAGTCGATCTATTAACAGAGTGGTAAACCGGAGTGTGCTTGGCAACCCGCGAAAAGGTTCATGGGCTCCCCGAAATTTCCGGGGAGCTCCCCGGCGTGCTTTCGATTAAGTCCTTTGCTTTCGGGGAGGGTAGGGAGTACCCCCACCGGCGTTTCCAAGTTAACAAAGTAGTAATTTCTAAGACCTTGGAAGGTGGGGAAAGCGCCGTCATCGCGAACCGCGCGATCGCAAAGCCTGGTGGGCTTGTCCTCACCGAAGTGGGCGGCCTCGTCGGGAGCTGCACAAGTGGGCTGACCCAAAGCTGTACACTCAGCATTTCGTAATCACACCCGAAAAAATGGATTCGGCACATCTCGATTACGGGTTGGCCGTAGTCCAGCCCGCAAATTACTTCGGCATGCTGGAACTTGGCGCGGTGGGTTTGGGAGGCATTAATACTGGCGTCCCCGACGGGATTTGAACCCGTGTTACCGCCGTGAAAGGGCGATGTCCTAGGCCGGGCTAGACGACGGGGACGCGTGCAGGCGGGTGCTTACTTTCCGACTCCATCGATAGTATCAGCCGCCAAAAGCCGGTGTCAAAGCAACTTAGCCTTCGCTGGTCCTGAGTTCAACATGGAATGGCGTATCCGAAAACGGGCTTGCCGTCACACGCCGGCTGTGACGTGGACGCGCCAGCCAGGCGCAGAAATCGGTTAGTCGCGGGAATTGCAGTACCTGCGACCCATGACCTTTTGATAAAGTGTGGTGATCATGTGGCTGAAGAAAGATTTCGCGGGGAGACGGGCCCCACTGGAGCAACTCGGTGCTCTGGAAACGGAGATCATGGAACGGATTTGGAAACGGGGTGAAGTCGCGGTCCGCGACCTTCACGAAGATCTCTCCGGACGGTTGGCCTACACCACCATCATGACGACGCTCGACCGCCTCTACAAGAAAGGACTGCTTAACCGTCGCAAGGAAGGCAAAGCGTTCTTTTA
>JBAIYI010000313.1:0-1508 GCA_037915955.1 Terriglobales bacterium | reverse complement strand
CCATCGGCCTGCAGCAGCAGAGTTTTTATAACTTCACCGGCGACGTGAGGACTTCTTCATTCCGTCCGGTGTTCCAGATTTCGCTCTTTTAGACGACCGGGGCCCCGGTTTTCATGAAGATTTGCTTTATCAGTACATTTCCACCCAGCAAGGTCGTGCTCAATGAGTACGGCTTCCATGTGGCGCGCGAACTCCAGAATGACCCGCTGATCAGCCTGACAGTCCTGGCCGATGAACTCACGGAACCGGAGCCCGAGCTACCGGATTTCGACGTGGAGCGGTGCTGGAAAATGAACCGGCTCAGCAACCATCGCCAGATCCTCAAGTGCCTGCGCGACATCAAGCCGGATGTGGTCTGGTTCAACCTGGTGTTTTCGACGTTTGGGAATAAAGAGACACCGCTGGCGGCCTTCTCCGGCCTCACGCTGCCGGCCATGACGCGCATGGCGGGCTATTACACGCACGTCACGCTGCATCACCTGATGGACCACATTGACCTGGAAGACGCGGGCGTCAGGCATAAGACACTGTTCAAGGTCGCGGGCAACGTGGCCACCAGAATGATCCTGATGGCCAACTCGGTTTCAGTGCTGCTGCCGGCTTATCGCCGCACGCTAATGGACAAATATCGCGGCGAGAACATTCACTTCCGGGCGCACGGAATTCTGGGTGCGCGGCCGGTGTACCCGGATTTCTCCAAGCGAGGTAAGCCCGAGCATCGCATCCTGGCATTCGGAAAGTGGGGTACCTACAAACGCTGCGAGATGCTGATTGAGGCGTTTGAAGAGCAGGTTGCGCCGCAGGTCGCGAACGCGCGGCTGATCATTGCAGGCACCAACAACGGCAATTCTCCTGGATACATTGAGGGACTGCGTGACCGGTACAGCGGCCATCCTCGCATTGACTTTACCGGATACGTGGAAGAAGAGCAGATCCCGGAGATATTTGGCAGTTCTTCCTTCATGGTGATGCCGTACACATCGGCCACAGGAGCAAGCGGCGTGGCGCATCTGGCGGCGCAGCACGGAGTGCCGATTGTCTGCTCTGACATTCCCGATTTCCGCGAAATGGGCGACAGCGAAGGGCTGGCTATCAAGTTCTACCCCGTAGGCGACAAAAACGCGCTTGCTCGGCAGATGATTGACCTGCTCCAGAACGAGCAAGAACAGCACGAGATGGCGGAGCAGAATTTCTCAGCGGCGCTTCGGCTGACCATGCCGCAGATCATCCGCCAGTATGTGCGCGCCTTTGACCGCCATCAGCGCGCGCGGGCGCTGGAGGCAGTATCGCGCTTCCGGCGGATCCCTTCGTGGGTGCCGTCCCGTTCCGCCATTTTCAGGGCGTCGTCGCCACGCTGGGGCAACTGGGTGTGAAAATCGCCGAGAGCGGCGGAAATGTCCGGCATCGCCGTGGTCCAGCCATCCGACCGAGAGTGCGATTCCGTCAACTTTTTTCGTGATGAGCGCTTAGCAGATCGCGAACGTTCAGAATCTCCTTGGCGGCTCTAA
>JBAIYI010000839.1:0-2699 GCA_037915955.1 Terriglobales bacterium | reverse complement strand
CTGAGCCGGTCGTCCGCCGCGTGCTGGGCGACCATAAGACGGATGCGCTCGACAAAGGTGGATGCCTGTCCGGCAAGGTCCTCAACATGACCGACCTGGCCTTGCGCTTCTCCCATTACATCAACGGTGTGGCCATGCAGCACGGCGAAGTCTCGCGTGGCATGTTTACCAACTATCCCGTACGCGCCATCACCAACGGCGTTCACGCCGGTACTTGGGCGTCAAAGCCCTTTCAGGACCTTTTTGATCGCCACATTCCTGAATGGCGCTGTGACAATCTTTATTTTCGCTACGCCATCGGCATTCCGCTCTTTGAGATTCGCACGGCGCATGCCCAGGCCAAAGAGCTCCTGCGGCAGCAGCTGCGCAGCCGGACCGGAGTCCAACTCGATCCCACCATCCTCACTATCGGTTTTGCCCGCCGAGCCACCACATACAAACGCGCCAACCTGCTGTTCTCTGACATGGAGCGCCTCAAATCCATCGCCCGTGATGTGGGTCCTCTGCAACTGGTCTTTGGCGGCAAGGCCCATCCTCATGACGAACAGGGCAAGCAGGAAATCAGGCGGGTGTTTCAGGCCATGGCGGCATTGAAGGGTATAATCAACTGCGTTTACGTGGAGAACTATGAGATGCGCTGGGCTTCACTCATTACCGCCGGCGTTGATCTCTGGTTGAATACTCCGCAGCGGCCTCATGAGGCTTCCGGCACCAGCGGCATGAAGGCCGCGCTCAACGGCGTCCCCAGCTTCAGTGTCCCCGATGGCTGGTGGCTGGAAGGCCATGTGGAAGGCGCTACCGGCTGGGACATTGGCCGCGAAGAGATTCCCGAACGCACCGCAGACGAAATCGCCGCTCTTTACCACAAGCTTGAAACCGCCATCGTGCCCATGTTCTATGGCCGGCCTGACGCTTACGCGGAAATGATGCGCTACACCATCGCCCTGAACGGATCCTTCTTCAACACTCAGCGAATGCTATCCCAGTACGTCCTTGACGCTTATTTCAATGGCAAATTCGCTACTCCGATGAAACAACTCTTCGCTGAAGCACGCCGTGCCGGCGCCGCATAGAGCATGAGCAATGTCCTCGCCGCACAAATAAGAGAGGACACATCCCTAATCTCTGTGTCCTCTGTTCCTCTGTCTCTCAAAGTTTTTCTTATACCCGCGAGAATCTTCGAGGGCTGACTGCTGACTGTTCACGGCTGCGGCACAATCAGTACCGGGCACCTCGAATTGCACACCACTTCATACGCTGTTCCGCCCAGGAAGTGGCTGCCGGACGCGGCCAGCGAGCCCAGTCCTCGCGCACCCATCACCAGCAGGTCAGCGCGATGCTCCGCAGCCGCTTGAAGAATCGTCTTTTGCGGATCACCGAACATGACCTCGCACTGCACGCTCTCAAGCGCGTCCGCCAGGCCGTCAATATGGTCTTTGAGCCAGTCCTGCAGCTTTTGCAGTCGCATCATGCGATCGAACGTGAAATCGTCGTGTGCATCCGGCTCGACATGCAGCGCAATGAGCTGCGCCTCGTGATCGTGCGCAATCCCCGCTGCGTATTGCATTGCGGAAAATGAAGTCCCGGAAAGGTCCGTTGCATAGAGCACGCAGTGCAGCTGGAACTGCCGCTCAGAAGGATTGATCTCCGTGCGCGGCCCCAGCACCATCACCGGCCACGGCACGCCCCGGAATACCTCTTCCGCAACCGAGCCGCGCAGCCACTTCTCGACGCCTTCGCGGCCATGCGTCGCCAGCAGCACAAGGCTGGGATGATAATCTGCCAGTTCATTCAGCAGTTCTGTGATGCCGCCTTCATGCACCATCAGTTTGGGGGAAAGGTCCTGTAAACCGATCTTCTCCACCATACTGGTCAGCTTGTCGTTGGCATAGAGCTCAGGATTAGCGCGCGAAATTGGCGACTGCTGGGCCTCAGAAGAAACTCGATTGCCCTGCGGCAGCGCGTGCGCCACCACTAGTTTCGAGCCATACCAGCGGCCCAGCCGGGCCGCATAGTGTAACGTGCGCTCGGCATCCGGACCCAGGTCAGTAAGGACAGCGATCTTATCAAGTTGGATAAAGCGCGAAGCGATGGTTGCCAACATGGCACACCTCCATCCGCCTTACAATTTCATCATTCGCTCCACGCTGCACGCTGGCGGTGACGCCGGTCACCACAAGAGGTAGCAAGCCGATAACTGCTTCAGCAATCCTGACACCAACAGCTCTTCCTCATTGCGGCGGCCTCCGAAATGTTCCCGGGCCAATTGCTGATTGCTGAGAAGTTGTCTCGTGAATGACTCAATCGGGTAAACACGCTGTGTAGCACAGGCGCCCTCGCCTGTGCCGGTTACTCTCCACTGAGCCACGGATCTTTGACCTTCTGCTTCCGTTTAGGCTTTCTCATTCCACATCGCCAGTACCAGGGATATTCCTGCGGACTCCGGGCCCAATTACCGCCGCGTTCATGGCGATGTAGAGGGTCTTTGCCTCAAAGTCTTCCTCCGATCTGATCAGGTGATGAAACGACTCGTCTATCCGGACCGAACCCTTCCCCTTCGAGTTGCCGATCGGAAATTACCCGGCCCGTCCCGCAGTGGCGTCAATATCAGGTGAACGTGCGTGTTCATCACCACACCTTCTTGCAGCACAGGCGAGGGCACCTGTGCTACACAGTTAACAAAAGCTATATTCAACACG
>JBAIYI010000601.1:0-3197 GCA_037915955.1 Terriglobales bacterium | reverse complement strand
GGTTTGGCCCGCTCCACCGGCTTCAAGGGTGCAACACTCCGGCGCAACGCTCCCACAGTGCTGAATGCCGCCTATAACACGGCACAGTTCTGGGACGGCCGTGCTGCAACTCTGGACGAGCAGTGCAAAGGGCCACTACTCTCGCCGGCAGAAATGAACATGGCCAGCGAGGCCCAGATTGTGGAGCGCCTGAGCGCGGTGCCCGGATATCGCAAGGATTTCCAGGAAGTTTTTGGCGGTACGCCATCCCTGGATTCCGTGGTGAAAGCGATTTCCGCTTTCGAACGCACGCTGGTAACGCCGGATTCACGCTTCGATCGGTACGCCAGCGGCGACAAGCAGGCCCTCACCGACCAGGAAAAGCGTGGTCTGGTGCTGTTCTTTGGCAAGGCGGCTTGTTCGGAATGCCACCAGGGACCGAACTTTAGCGACAACAAATACCACAACCTGGGAGCACTCACGGTCCCGGGAAATCCGGACGATCAGGGACGTTTTGAGATCACGCAGAAAGCCGAAGACCGCGGGGCGTTCAAAACTCCAACCGTTCGCAATGTCGCCCTCACCGGGCCCTACATGCATGACGGCTCCCTCAAGACGCTGGAAGACGTGATTGAGTTTTATGATCGCGGCGGCGATGGTGGTCCGAACAAGTCAAAGCTGGTTTACCGGCTTGAGCTCTCGCAACAGGAGAAAGCAGACCTGGTAGCATTCCTCAAATCCCTCACCGGAACTGTGCCCCAGGTACAGGCGCCGGTGCCTTATCCGGAGGAGATCCCGGCTAAGCAAACCAAGCAGAAGCAATCGAAACAGAAGCAACTCGGGAGGCGCGCGAGCTAATGCGGGTCTTACGGGTCCTTCTCCCCATATTGGCAGTTGGTGCGCTGGCAGGTTATCTGTTCTGGCGCCACCATGCGGCCCCCCCGGCGGCACAGCTCTCGAGGGCGCAGATGCGCGAGGCGCAGGTCGACCTGCGGCAGCTGATGCAGGCGCGTGTGCATGAGGAATACTCGCGCCTGAGCTTCTTCATCTGGCACGATCAGCCGCTGACGCCGGACAAGATGAGCCAGATCGCGGAATCCTCAGCGCGGATGATTAACCTCGCCCAGAATCTGAGCGAGTATGAAAACACTTATATCCAGCAGGGCTGGGGCAAGCAGGATGTAAAGTTCTTTGACGAGAACCGCGCGCAGCTTCTGCAAACCGCGGAACAGCTCAAAGGGGCGGCCCAGCACGGCGATGAGACACGCGTGGTCCATCTCTTCAACCACATGGACAGCACCTGCCAGAGCTGCCATAAACGCTTTCGTCCTGACCTTTCCTGGAGTTAGGTAAATTGTTGTGAAACAAGCGGGCAGGCAAACCTGGCAGTTCAGGGAGCCTGCCCGTGCTTTTGGGTAGTTGGTAATTGGTACTTGATAGTCGGTGGAGCGGTCTCGGATACGCAGTTCTGAGCATGAAAGACGGGGTTCGAGATCAGCCCCGCATTCCTTCGACATCAGCTCAATCGCCGATCGTCAGAAGCTGCGAAGAATGTCTTCTACAACGCATCAATTTCGCAAGAAGAAGCCGCAGTATGTCCCGCCTTCATTGCCCCAGTCGTTCATGGGATACGGAAAAGACAAAGCATTGATTCTTGGCTTACGCGACGCGGCAGCGGAGCAGGCCCCTCACACTCGACGTCGCATAGGCTCCGTCTCGGTTCGGGGTGGTTCCTTCAGGGTGAGACCTTCACACAACTCTAGAGTATGGAAAGGATGCGACTGCCCTGAAAGATTTTGGGAGAAATCATAGGGTATGGGCGAGTGCGCCTTTTTCGGGGCAGAGAGACTCATCAGCCAGCGCTGTCAGCCTTGGTTTACAGCCAGGTTCCGGTGCGATGCCAGCGGGTGTGAGAGAAGAAGTTGCCGGCGATAGAGGCGTAAAACGCAAGGCGATGTTCGGGATTTTCGTCGAGCCAGCGCGCGGAAGGCGCGTCATAGGACCAGTAGACGAAGAGCGGTTCGCCGATCACGTTGGTTACGGGAACGTATCCCCAGTCGCGGCTGTCACTGGAATTGTCACGGTTATCGCCCATGGCGAAGAGTCTGCCGGCGGGGATGGTAATGGGGCCTACATGTTCGTGGGGGCGGCGGAATGGTCCCTCATGTCGCACATAAGGCTCACGCACTGCCTTGCCGTTGATGAATAACTGACCTTCGACGATCTCCAGGCGGTCGCCGGCCACGGCAACAACACGCTTCAAGAAGGTCTCGCGCGGGTCCACCGGATAACGAAACACGACGATGTCTCCGCGGTGGATCGTCTTCAGCATGGGCAGACGCCAGCCGAGCAGCGGGATCTCCGGCCCGTAAAGAAATTTATTCATGAACAGGTGATCGCCAACCAAAATCGTCCCTTCCATGGAGGCGGTGGGGACGAGCGAGGCTTCACCAATAAAGATGCGGACAGCCAGTGCAATCAGCGCAAGCAGAAGAAGCTTGCGGGTGGAGTGCCGGAGAAGTTCCAGTTTGCGGGCAGGCCAGCGCGATTTTCTTGCTTCACGGCCGTTGCCGTTTTCGAGCGCGAGTTCGTCATGCTGAGAACCGCCGGGTTCGGGCCCTTCTTGCGCAGGTACGGGCAGTGAATCAGCGGCTGCGGAGTGGTGGTCGACGAGCTCGAGCGTTTGCATAATCCTCAGGCGCTTCTTCAAGCGAGAAGCAGTGGCGCCGAGTTGATTGTTCGTCTGCGAAGATGGCGTCTCAATCAGGTAAATACCTGCGCGGAGACGCCATTTAGTGCTGTCCGGAAGTAACGGGCCGTAACCCGGTGAGGCGAACGATGCCCGGTTTCGAGGCTGTTGCGCGGTCGTTACGTACGTCATCGGATTTCGCGGGGCAGAGCAGCGGGAAAACTCTGCTATAATCGAGCTCTACCGCAAATGAGGGCGCACTCTGCGCTCAGTTGCAGTCTTCGTCGGGGAGTGGCTCAGCCTGGTAGAGCACCTGGTTCGGGACCAGGGGGTCGGAGGTTCAAATCCTCTCTCCCCGACCATTTAGTTTCCTTTTCAGTTCAAGTCAGTTTTGGAAAACCCTGTTCCCTCACGCTGGTTCGGGACGTTTTTTGGTGCGCGCTCTGGGCGCGCAGGGGTCGGAGGTTCAAATCCTCTCTCCCCGACCATTTAGTTTCCTTTTCAGTTCAAGTTAGTTTTGGAAAACCCT
>JBAIYI010000863.1:0-2060 GCA_037915955.1 Terriglobales bacterium | reverse complement strand
GCTGGAGGGCAAGGAGTATCCGGTCAAGGACGGCGACATCATGCACGTGCGGTTCAATATCTGATCCCACATCATTATCGAAGCGCCACGGAGGACCACCTTGAAGATCAGCGCGCAGCTTGCATGGACCGACTACCTGAAAGCACAGCGTTTGCATATGCGGCCCGGCACACTGGTAGGCATCCTGCGGTATGTGGCCCTCGGATTTTTCGTCCTGGCTGTCATCGCCGGCGGGTTGTCCCAGGGCTGGCTTTTCTTTATGCCGATCATCGTGTTGATCGCCGCCATAGCACTGTACTTCTATGTATTTTTCCCGCGAAGAGTGCGTCACCTGTTCGAGCAACACAAGGAGCTGGCAGCCCCGACCGAATATGAGATCACGCCGGAAGGGCTGACGTCGACCAGCCAGTACGGGAGCTCAAACCGTCCGTGGGGCATATTTAGAAAGTGGAAGGAAGACAGGAATCTCCTGATGCTGTATATCACGGATATCCAATTCATCATGATCCCAAAGCGCTTCTGCACCCCCGAACAGCTTGCGGCGCTGCACGGGTACCTGGATCAGAACAAGGTGCTGGAGGCCAGCAAGGTGAAGACGGGCAGCTGGGCGCGAACTGTAATCTGGATCGTCCTGTTGTTCGCGATCGGGATCATGCTCTATCTGGGTTTCCACAATCCAACGCCATAGGTGCACGTCCGCGAAGCGCCCGAGGAGAGAGCATCATGAACATCAACGGCCAGCTTACATGGCAGGACTACCTGCATGCACAGTCGCTGCATACGCGGCGCGTCTGGTGGCAGCAGGCGATCTGGTACATCGCAATCGTCATCATGGCAGCCGGGCTCCTGTCCATCATGATCCCGGATGTCATGGCCAACGGCGTGGGAGTGATCTGGTCCCATATCTGGCCGCCCCTCGTACTTGTGGGCGGCGTGCTGGTGGTCTACTATGTCATCATCCCGAGGGGCATGCGGCAGCTATTTGAGAAGAAGAAAGAGCTGTCTGATCCGTTTCAATATGAGATCACGCCCGGCGGCCTGATCACGTCCAACCAATACGGGCGCACTGAGCATCCATGGGGGGAGTTCAAGAAATGGCAGGAGAACAAGCATGTGCTGCTGCTCTACGCGACGGATGTCGAGTTCCTCATCATCCCGAAGCGCCTGTGTGCGGCAGAGCAGGCCGAGGCGTTGCGAGCAGACCTGCGTGAAAACGGCGTGCCGCAGGCGGGTCTTGTCTCGCGTCGATCCGTGATCACTGCCGCTGTAGTCGTCTTCGGCCTTCTTGTTGTTGCGGTCCTTTCTGTCGTTCTCTTCAAGTAGCCGCCTTATCTTACCCAGCACGCGTTCTTGAAGGACGCAAATAGCATCCCCAACTTATTTGTGCTGAGGTGTCCCATGAGCTCTGTTGTGGAAATTCGCACGCTGAACTTGAAGCATGGTATGCGCGAGACCTTCCAGCGGCTGTACATCGAAAAGTCGCTACCGCTGCTCAAACGCTGGAATCAGGATGTCGTGGCTCATGGCCCATCCCTGCACGACGAGAACACGTACTATGTGATGCGCCGCTTCGACAACCTTAGCCAGCGCGAGCAGAGCGAAGATAGTTTCTACGGCTCTGACGACTGGCGCAAAGGACCGCGCGAGGCGATCCTGGCTCTCATCGAGACTTACACGGATGTTGTGCTTGACCTAGATGAACAGACAGTGGAGGGCCTGCGCCGCATGCGCTCTCCGGGGATGTAGCGGCGACCCGATGGGTCGCCCTTTCTGCTGTGAGGGCACTATCCGAACACAGCGATCATCACGATCCCCGCGAATATCCCCACTGCGCCGAGGATGCGAATCTTCCCCATCTTCTCGCCCAGAAAATACCAGCCCGCAAACGCCCCAAGCACCACGCTGACCTCCCGGATGGCCTCCGAATAATTTACCGGAGCGATCGAGTACGCAAACAACGCGAATAGATAGGCAGTCACGCCCAGGAATCCCACGAGGATGAGCCTCCCCGGTGCGGCTCGCAGGCCATCGGCGAGCTGCGGCCAGCCATAATGGCGGAT
>JBAIYI010000376.1:0-1649 GCA_037915955.1 Terriglobales bacterium | reverse complement strand
GAAGGCATTGGCAGCAGCTTTGTGCCGAAGACGTTCCACCGCGACGTGTGCGACGAGATTATTGCCGTGACCGACAAAGATGCCTTTGACACCGTGGCCCAACTGGCGAGGAAAGAGGGCGTGCTGGGTGGGTCGAGCGCCGGAGCGAATGTGTGGGCCGCGATCCAGGTGGCGAAACGACTGGGAGCAGGGAAGCGCGTGGTGACGATCATTCCGGACTCGGCGGAGAGGTATCTGTCGAAGAATATCTTCGAGGGCGGAAGTTAATCCCGTTTACCACACAGGAAACAGAGGACGGCAATCCAAACCACAAAGGACACCCATTCGACAGGCTCAGGGCAGGCTTCGGAACACGGAGGGGCTCTACGGTAAGGGTGTTTTGGGGTTTGCCAAGTACCAAGTACCAAGTACCAAGCGCGCAAGCTAGCAGCTAGAAGCTAGCAGCTTTAAAGAATATGAAAAAAGACACAAAAAATCCCGGCTTTGCCACCACCGCCATTCACGTGGGGCAGGAACCTGATCCTTCCACCGGTGCGGTGGCGCCGCCGATCTTTCCCACGTCGACGTACGTGCAGGAAGAGCTCGGCAAGCACAAGGGCTACGAATATTCGCGCGTGTCAAACCCGACGCGCACGCGCCTGGAGCAGAACCTGGCGGCGCTGGAGAAGGGAACTTCTTCCCACGTTTTTGCCAGCGGCATGGCGGCTACCGTCGCGGTGACGCAGTGCTTTCTGAAGAGTGGTGACCATCTGGTGTGCGGGCACAACGTCTATGGCGGCGTGCCGCGGCTGTTTGACCAGGTGATTGCCAAGTACGGCGTGGAGTTCAGCTACGTGGACACCTCGGACCTGGACGCGGTGAAGAAAGCGCTGCGCTGGAACACGCGCCTGGTGTGGATTGAGACGCCCACGAACCCGCTGATGGTGCTGAGCGATATCCGCGAGATTGCGCGCCTTACGCATGCGGCCAAGGCCGAGCTGGTAGTGGATAACACGTTCATGTCGCCGTATTTCCAGCGGCCTATTGAGCTGGGCGCCGACATGGTGATGCACTCGACCACGAAGTTCCTCAACGGGCACAGCGATGGCCTGGGCGGAGTGATTGTCGGGACGAAGCCGCATCATGCCGAGCGGCTGGCGTTTATGCAGAAGGCGGCCGGGGCGATCCTCTCACCGTTTGAATGCTGGCTGGTGCTGCGCGGCGTGAAGACTCTGGCGGTCCGCATGGTGAAGCACGACGAGAACGGCCGGGCCGTCGCGGAGTTCCTGCGCAAACATAAAAAGGTGAAGAAGGTGATGTATCCGGGATTCAGTGACCATCCGCAGTACGCGCTGGCCAAGCGGCAGATGACGGGCTTTGGCTCGATGATCACGTTTGAAACGGGATCGCTGCGCAACGCGAAGAAGATGCTGGCCAAGGTGCGGACCTGCACGCTGGGCGAGTCGCTGGGCGGCGTGGAGACCCTGATCTCGCATCCGGCAAGCATGACGCATGCTGCGCTGGGTGAGGCGGGAAGAAAGAAGATCGGGCTCACGGATGGGATGGTGCGCATTTCGGTTGGCATTGAGGACGCGCAGGACATCCTGGCCGACCTGGACCAGGCGCTCGCCGCGATTTAAAGGCTGCCCTTCAGGGAACTGGTGCAAGTG
>JBAIYI010000859.1:0-5995 GCA_037915955.1 Terriglobales bacterium | reverse complement strand
CCCATGAATTTCTCAAGCACTTCGGCGCTCGTCCACTCGAGGTCCCAGCCGTTTTCGATAGCCAGCAGCTTGTAATTTCCAGGCACAACGCCGGTGAGCGTGAACGTTCCGTCGCTGTCACTCTGGTCGCGGCGGAAGAGCACGAGGTTGTGGGCCGCGTCATCGGGCACGAGCACGATCATAGCTCCGGCGAAGGGCTTCTCGTCGCGCAGAGCGGAGCCCGTAATTTCAGCTTCGCCATGCGCAAGGGTGAGGCTTATTTTGGCCGGCGATCCGGCGCGGATCTCGATCGTGCGACCTGTCACTTTTGCGCCCTGAGCGGAGATTCCGGCGAGATAGAAGCCGTTTGTTCCTCCCAGAGAAATTTCGTATTGACCTGGCCGGACGCCCTGCCTGAAGGTGAGTTCCCCGCTCGCGGGAACGCGCTCACCGAACCCTTCGCGGGTCTGCTTGCTAGAGAGTTGCAGGAATGCCTGAGCAGGAAGCGAGCCGGATATTGCCTGGACTTTGGCCGTGAGCGGGACATATTGCGTGCCCTCAGAGGGATCAATCTCACCGTTTGAAGTGACATCGATTTCGCGCGAGCCGGCCCATTCACTCTGCCCCTGGCCGGTAACGAAGTTGCGCACGGTGTAATGGCCTGCAGGCAGGCCCACAATTTCAACTACGCCGGGCGAAACCTGACGCGTCTCCGCGCGGACCAGCATCGGTGGACCATCCAGCACGCGGCGCTGAAGGCTGAGATAACTGTTTGCGGATGATTCTGTTTGATCTTGATTGATGCGTATGCGGATGGCGGGCACGGGCTGAAGCGTCAGGTCCGCGGTAGCTTTCTCTCCGTGCTCAAGCTTAATCGGTGTTGCTGCGGAAGCTTCGGTGACGCCGGGATAGAAAGTAACGGGGTAAGCGACGTCGAGTTGTGGGTTGGATTCAGAACTGGGCGCACCGGAGCTATGGCCACTCACTCCAGCCACAACGCCTATCATGCCGCGCTGGAATCCGTTCGACGTGCTCTGGCCCTCTTGCGACCATGCGTGCTGCGCATACCAGGGCTTGGCGCTCACCGCGATGAGGTAGCGTCCCGGCCGCAGATGTCCGAAATGGTAGCTGCCTTCGTCGTTGGTCGTGATCTGGGATGCGAGTCGAGTTCCATCCAGGCCGCGAGCGAGACCGGTGAGATACAGCATGACTGTGGCTTCGCGGACGGGCTCGCCGGCTTCGTCGGTTATGGTCCCGGAGATGCTGCTTTCGGGCGGAATGCGAAAGAGCAGGTCTGTGGAGACCAGCCCCGCGCCCACGACGATGGAGCTTGAGTACTGGTCGTGCTGGTTGAAGGACTGGAGAAGATAACCGCGGGCTTGGGCTGTGAGTGTGTATTTCCCGGGAGCCAGGTCGGAAAAGCTGAAGCGGCCGTCTTCGCCCGTAATCATGATAATGAAGTTGTCGCGTTCGGTCACCGGCGCCACGCCGACCCTGGCCTTGCTTACGGGCTGGCCGGTAATCGCGTCCAGCAAGGTGCCGCTAATCTGGAACGTTGGTTTTGGGGCAGCAGGGGCTTTGGTTTGTGCGAAGCTCAAGGCAGCGAAGGACGCGATAAGCAGAAATGCGCAGGTGCGGAGATGGTTCGGTGCGCGTCTTCTCATTGCACATCTTCCTTGATCAGGTCCACCAGAACCGTGGTGCTGGAATTTGCGGTGACGGTGACGCTCGCGGCCTGCGCGGCATACTTTTCCAGACCCTCATAATTCCCCAGCCCGACGACGCTGCTGGCGGTATCAAAGGCAAACAGCTTGTAATTGCCGGGAGCGAGCGCGCTGGTCTGCAACTGGCCGGAGGAGGAAGCAAGGCCGATAGATTGCGGTTCCGCTGCCAGACCAAATTGTGGAACAAGAACGACGTTGGCGGTCTGGTTGGGATTATCGGCACGAAGGCGTACCTGGAGCGAGCCGCCATCGTCGCGGACCATTACTTCAATGGGAAACACCTGCCCATCTTCGGGGACGATGAGTTCTTCGCGCAGGAGGTCGAGCTGTCCAGAGCGGATGGATTGTATATATCCGCCGAAGGTGGCGCGGGCGCGAACCACGTACTTGCCCGGAGGTACGTTGCGAACGGCGAGTCCGCCAGATTCCTTGCGCGGACCAAAGTCGGTGCCGTAGTTGGATTGAATGGAATCCGGTGAGAGCAGTTCCACGTGCGCCCGAGGGAAGTCCGAGCAATCACTCTGGACGATGCCGCTGGCGGTGTGCGAGGTGCAGGAGCCGGGCGTCTGGGGCTTGCTGAACTCCGTACGGATGATGACGGGGATGTCGGCCCCGGCGCGCACCGGCAACTTGAGGTCGCTGGTGGCACGCGCTATGGTCACGTTCCGCGTGGAGATGACCGGCTTGTCGTCCGCACTGGTGCCTCGCAGTGAGAATCGGTAATTGCCAGCCGGCAGGGACTTGAATTCGAAGTGCCCGGTCTCCGCATCGAAGCTGGATGCGGAAAAAAGCGGCTGCCCGGTGGCATCAACCACGTTTGGCGGGAAGATCTGCTTCAGACCGGCGGTGGAGATCAGCGTTCCCGCAACTTTATAAGCAGGAACCGAGTTGAGTTCGAACTGCACGTCAAACTTCTGGCCGGGAGTGAGATCTACGGGCTGGGCAGCGGCGAAATCCTGAGTGCCGGGATAATAGACGATTCCGGGATAGGTTTCGTTCTTCTTTGCCGATTGCGCGCCGAGGATGCTGCGCGTGACGTTTCCGGCCTTTACCGCAACGAAATAGCGTCCCTGCGGGAGACCGGCGACACGAAAGTTGCCACCTTCATCGCTGTGGGCGTTCATACTTACCGGGACAAGGCGTTTTGGTCCGGGACCGGTGGTGTATTGCAGGACCAGAAGCTGCACGCCCTCCAGAGGTTCGCGATCAGTGCCTGTGACCTGGCCAACAATCACCGCTTCAGGGACCATTTTCAGCAGGAGCTTTTCAGAATCCGCGCCAACCATAAATGTGATTGGGACGGGACTGAAGCGTGTTCTTGCCCCCGGAGTAAAGAAGCCGGGCTTGGTGATGGAAACCTGTGTTCGGCCTTCAGGCATTGAAGGGAATGAAAACTCGCCTTCGCCGCCCGTCAGCTGCGCTTTGCCCGAGATCTGTACCAGGACGCGTGGGATGGGCGCTCCGGTGAGCTGATTGATGACCTGTCCTGCAACGGTGTAGGTCTTCGGCTGCAAAGATGGCCCTTGTTGGGAAAATGCCATCGACGAAAAGAGCAACAGAAGAAGTGGAAGGCGCACAAAACCCATCAAGAGCCTCGGGGAAGTGTTCGCTCTAAAAGGTAAGACAAAGCCGGACAGAGCGCAATGTTGAAAGCTCCTAGCTGCTAGCTCCTGGCTTTTGGGTTTGAAAAAACTTTTCACCGCAAAGGGCGCAGAGGACGCAAAGGTTATTTCGGCTTGGCCTTCAGCTTAACGTGGCCGTCCTTCATCTCCACCGAGTATTCCACGTTCTGGCAGGCGTAATCTTTGCGAATCTGGGCGGTTTTTTGCTCCACGAACTTGCGGAACGAATCCAGATTGGCTGAATTCTTTTCCCCGGACTTCTTTCGTGCCTCGGTCAGGGCCTGGAAGAGCTGCTCCACCTTAGGAGCCTCACCCTTAGGGTCAGACCAGGTCACGGTGAAGCCGGGATCTTCCAGGATAGCGCCATGGTGCTTTATGGATTTCTCGGCCTCATGCTGCTCGCTGCTGCGGAGACCCTGGATCCCGAGTACCGCGTCCTGGGGGCGGCGGTAACCCTCTTCCTTGATCTGTAACTTCTGCTGCCACAATGCGTTATAGAGGGCGTAGCGTTGCTGAATGGTGGTATAGCGGAAGCGCTGGGTGTAGCTCATGCGGCTGCCGTCAGAGTACTTCTTAAGCAGGGTCTTAACTTTCCACTCGATTTCCGCGGGAGGCTTTTTGGACCCGCCCCCGAAGAAGATGTCGTATTCCACCTTAAGGCGGCGCATCTGGTCTTCGAGGATCGATAACTCTTCGTCGATGGTCAAAAAAGCGGGTACTCCGTTTCCGGGGTCGGTTGGGGCAGCAGGTACCCGGAATATAGCACAGGTGCAGCCCACCCCTGAAAGTCCGGAAGTACTAGGCAATCCGTGTGCTTCTGAGTGCATCTAACCTTACTCGTATGGCAGGAAATGGTGTGTCCAACAAGCGGATCCGAATTGTGATTGCTGACGACCATGCAGTGCTGCGCGAGTCCCTGGCGGCGCTGCTCTCCACCGACCAGGAGTTCCAGGTAGATGGGCGGGCTTCCAACGGCCAGGAGGCATTGAGCATGGTCCAGGAGCTGCACCCTGACGTGCTGGTGCTGGACCTTTTTATGCCCCAGGGCGACGGCTTTGAAGTGCTGCGCACGCTCGACCGCGCGGGGAGCCGCGTGGCCGCGGTGGTGCTCACCGGCTCAGACAGCGAACTGGATTACGCCCAGGCAGTGAAACTGGGTGCTCGCGGCCTGGTCCTGAAGAGTGACGGGCCGGAGAAGCTGTTCAGCGCCATACGCACGGTCTCCAATGGAGAACTTGCGTTTTCTGATGAGCTTGCCCAGCAGGTGCTCACCACCATGAGCGCCGAGTCGCGCAGCACGGCCAACACGCTGGCGCGCCTCTCCGAGCGCGAACGCCAGATTGCCTACTACGTGGCCCGCGGCATGAAGAACAAAGACATTGGCGCGGCGCTCAACATCAGCGAGAACACTGTGAAGCGCCACCTGCAAAGCATTTTCACCAAGACCGGCGCACGCGACCGTCTTGAGCTCGCCGTGCTGGCATTGAGTGAAGTGAGCAAAGCAGCGTAAGAAGCAATTAGCAAATAGCATTTGGCAATTAGCCGCGCAGCTTTTTCACATCCCGAGCGCAGCGCTAATTGCTGAAACCTATCTCGTGAATGAGTCAACCGGACTGATTCCGGTTCAGGGCTGTGATTGATTGCCCGGCCGGCTTCTCTCTTGCGAGTCAAACATAGCTTCTGTTAACGGTGCAGCACGGGCGCCCTCGCCTGTGCCGCAGGAATGCCTGGTATTGACGACGTGGAATCAGAATCCGTAAACGGCAGAACATCAAAAATCCCTGGCTCAGTGGAGCCGTAACCGGCACAGGCGAGGGCGCCTGTGCTACAAAGCGTGTTCCGCGATTGAATCATTTGCGAGACGGCTTCTAGTCTGCCGCAAGCGAATCACCTTCAAATTCATCGCACACGCTCCTCTTTTGCACCTCCGAGTCATGAGGTTGAGCACGAGGGTGAAAACGGAACGATTTTATTCAGACTATTTCCAGTCGAGGCCGAGAAACACACTCTTCACCCCACCTTCAAAAATCCTCTGCGTCCTCTGTTCCTCTGTGTTTCAAAGGTGTTTGTTACAGACGATGAGAATGCAAAGGGACTGAGTACTGAGTGCTGTCTGCTGAGTGCTTACTTCCCCGACGCCATCTTCCTGACCATGGCGAGCACCAGCTTGCGATCGGAGTCGTTGAGATTGGAGGAGTAGCGGCGGATCTGGCTGAGGAAGCGAACTTCCTCTTCGGTGAGCGGCGGCAGAGATTTTGCGCTGCCGTTCGAGTGCCCTTCCGCGAAGAACTGGCCGAGCGGCACGTCCATGGCGGTGGCAATCTTGGCGAGCGTATCCAGCGAGGGGATGGTGTGGCCATTTTCCACGCGGGAAAGATAACAGCGGAGCAGGCCGGTGCGCTTTTCAATGTCCCCCTGGGACATGCCTTTCTGCAGGCGGTAGTTCCTGAGTGTCTCGCCGATGTTCATTTGTTTATCAGATAAGAAAGATTGCGATGCCTCGGGGTTGCGTGAATAGTAATCAGAGGAGGAACTTTCTGCAAGCACAAATTTTGTCATTCCGCGCCCGCGAATGACGCGTGCAATTTCATGCTGCAGGCGGTTTATCACACACGCAACCGCTGATGCCGCGTACTTAGCTGTGATTTCAGTTGTTTACCAATTGATTAT
>JBAIYI010000326.1:0-5100 GCA_037915955.1 Terriglobales bacterium | reverse complement strand
TATGTTCATCACTTCACGCGAATCTGCCGCCATAAACGTAGCCTTTCCAGGGTGGTTCCAAGCCCCACCTTGGCCTGTAGGGAAATGCTTTGTCTTCTCGGGGGGAAAACTTCAGGTCGATGCGAGTTATATCTGGCGGAAATCCTGAGGTCAATAGGTAAGTTCCGCGTTTTCCCGGTGTTTCTCGGCTCTCTTTAGGGCTAGTACCATTTTTGTACCGGTCTATTACTCAAAATCGTGAGATTACCAGTACAGTGAACCACAACCCGTTGTGGTGTTAATGCACACGATACGCAATAAGGCCGCCGATGTTACTAAGGGGCACGCTGAAAGTAAGTGTTTTGGCCGAAGTCTTAGGGGATTTCCGGTAAGTTTGCGGAAAACGCCTGTAATCCCATGCGTGGAATCGGAGCTGATTGTGAACCTGTTATGCCGTGCTATTCCAAGCGCAACGCCTGCACCGGCTCGATTCGGCACGCGCGCAATGCTGGAATCGCGCTGGCTATCACTGCTGTAAGAAGGAGGCTGCCGATCATCGCCGCGAATACCACCGGATCCAGCGGACGCGTGCCGAACAGGATTGACTTGATCATCATGCCTGCCGCCGCTCCTCCGGCCAGACCCAGCATCAAGCCGGCAATCACCGGGCGCATTCCATCCAGCACAACCAGGCGCAATACCTCTGATCTCTGTGCTCCCAGCGCCATCCGGATTCCAATCTCCGCCGACCTTTGTGTCACCAGGAAAGAAAGAACGCCGTACAGGCCCACCGCCGCAAGCAGCAGTGAGAGCAACGCAAAGGCCAGCACCAGCGATGCACTGAAACTCTGGCTGGCGGTCGATTTCCCAAGCACCTGCCCCATCGTCATCACGTCATAAATCGGCAAGTCCGCGTCCATCGCCGATACCTGCCTTTGCACCGGCAAAGCCATCGCGAGCGGCTCCTGTACCGTTCGTACAATGAGCGTTGCCATGCTGTCCACCCGAGGATCTCCGGTGAAAATGGAGCGGTAAACCATTGGCCGGACTGCCTGACCAACCCGGAACAGCGTATCGCCTACGACTCCCACGATTTCATATGTCTCCGGCTTGTTGCTGTCGAAAGGGATTTTCACGTGCTTGCCGATCGGACTCTCGCCCGGGAAAAACTGCTCAGCAAACTTTTTGCTGATGATCACGCGCATCGTCTTGCCAAGCCGGTCCTGATCGTCAAAAAAACGCCCACTCAAAAGGGGGATGCCAATGGCTTTGAAATACCCCGGATCAGCCATCCGGGTAATCGCGTCCTGTGCCAGAACCGGTCCTTGCTGGGGATGTTCCGGGATCGTGAAGACGCTGTCACCACCATATCCATCGCCCGGCGCTACTGATACCAACCCAGCCGCGACCACACCCGGTAGTGCACGAACGCGTTGCAGCAATCCCTCATGGAATGCCAGAACCTTTTCCGGCTTGTCATACTGCTTTTCCGGAAGACCATACCTAACCGTAAGCACTTTCTCCGTGTTGCAGCCCAAATCGGAGCTCTTCAAATGCATGAAGCTCCGGAACAGCAGCCCAGCTGAAACCAGCAGCACCACGGTTAAAGCAATTTCGCCCCCGAGAAGCACCTTCCTCAGCGCGGCGCGTTGTTTGCTTCCCTGCACAGATCGCGAAGAGTCATACAGTGATCTCAGCAGGTCCTTGCCTGTACTGAAGATCGCGGGAAGCAGGCCGGCCAGCAACGCTGACGCAAAAACCATCAGGATCGAAAATGCCAGCACTGTACCGTCAAGCCGTATTGCTTCCGACCGTGGTAACTCCTGCCAGTGCCTCACCAGCCACTCTGTAGCGAACATGGAGAGCAACACGCCCAGTGCTCCTCCGGCCATGCAGATGAGAAGTCCCTCAATCAGTTGTTCCAGAACGAGCTTCCACCGGCTGCCTCCCAGTGCGCCACGGATGGCAACTTCCTTCCGTCGCGCTGCTCCTCGGGCTACGAGAAGATTGGAGACATTAAGGCAGCCAATCAGCAGCATGCAGCCGACTGCGCCCATCAGCACCACGAGAGGCGTTTTCGCATCTTCCACAACGTCGTCAATCATCGGACGAGAGAGCGCATCTTCTGCAACGGGCCGCCCTGGATTCTGCTGATGGATCTGATACTGAAACGCGCTCACCTCGGCCACAGCAGCCGCAAGGCTTTGTCCGCCCTTGGTGCGTGCAATCACCAGGCTCTGGTGATTGTCATGGAGGTTCGCTTCCTCAGCCGTCATCGTTGAGTAGTACGGCACCCACAGCTTCACCGTTGAATCCGGATAAACGAAGCTCGGCGGTAGTACGCCCACAACCGTGTAAGGCTTGGAATCGATTCTTATCTGTTTTCCGACGATGCTTCTATCGCCCGAATAGCGACTTTGAAAGAGGGTCCAGGTGAGCATGACTACGTTGTTCCCGCCAACTCTGTCTTCGTCGGCGGTGAATGCGCGTCCCAGTGCAGGTTCAATTCCCAGGACGGAGAACAGGTTCCACGAGCCCGCGGCAGCCGCAACGGTTTCCGGCAACTCACCACGCTCGCCGCTGAGATTTCCGCCCCAGTTCTTCCATGCCGCCATGTCCTCAAACCCGTGGGTTTGCTGCCGCCAGTCTCGGAAGTCGCCCGGCGCTACCACGTTGTATGGGTTTGAGCTCGGGCTCTGGCGAAAATGTTCATAGAGCATTACAAGCTGGTCTGGGTCCTTGAATGGCAGCGGCTTCAGGAGCACAGAACGAACAATGGTGAACAATGAAGTTGTTGCGCCGATCCCCAGAGCCATGACCACAATCGCTGTGACCGCAAATCCGGGTGCCCGGCGCAGCGTACGCGATCCATACCGTAGATTTCTCCACATTCCCTCAACTCCACTCCAACTCCACATTGATCGCGTCTCCTCGTTGAGCACCGTCGGATTACCAAATCGCAGCAGCGCCGCCGTACGGGCTTTTTCAGGCGACATGCCGCGCTCCACGTTCTCAGCCACCTGCTGCTCCAGATGAAACTTCAGTTCCTCGTTCAGCCTGCGGGCTTCCCGCTTGCGTTCAAACAGCATCAACAGAGACATTCGAATGCGGTCAAACCAGCGCACATCCCACCTCACAAGCTGTCCACAACCAGATCAATGGCTGCCGAGAGTCGCTTCCAGCTCTCTTTTTCCTTTTCCAGCCGCGAGCGACCCGCCGCTGTCAATGAGTAGAACTTCACCTGCCGGCCGGTCTCTCCTTCGCTCCACTTCCCACGAATCCAGCCCTGCTGCTCCAATCGATGCAGCGCGGGGTAGAGAGATCCCTGCTGCACCTGCAGGACGTCGTTAGAAATCTGCTCAATCCGTTTCGCGATTGCCCAGCCGTGCTTCGGCTCCAGGGAGAGCGTCTTCAAGATCAGCAGGTCCAGTGTCCCCTGGACCAGATCGTTTGGTTTGCCCATGATTGTCGATTATCTACAATAGAATTGTAGACGGTCAAGGTATTCCTGCGATTTGGACTTCCGCCGAAGGAAGAGGTGAGCGTCCGGACCAAAAGAAAAGCCGCGAACCCGCGAGTTGACGCGAATGTAATTCATTCGCTCGTTTCGCGCTATTCGCGGCTGACTCGCTTTTAAGGCTGGCAGCTAGCGGCTGGCAGCTCTCATGCCAGATCGAACAGCAGCGCCTCGCTAGCGTCCTTCCCTGTTGTAAGCGTGAGCACGGATTCATTCGACACCGCGGCTCCATCACCCGCCTTCAGCTCGTGCCCATTCACCAGGACGCTTCCGCGCGCTGCCTGCACCCACGCATAGCGGCCAGGATCGAGATTGTGCTCCACAGTCTCGCTTTCTCTCAGGTTGGTGATGTAAAGCTCCGCGTCCTGGTACAGCTTCACGGCTCCGCTGCCGTTCCCGCCTTGAGGCGAAGCTACCAGCCGCAACTTGCCCTGACGCTCCTCCACCGGGATCGCCTTCTGGTCGTACATTGGCTTGATCCCTTCCTTCTCCGGCAGGATCCAGATCTGGTAGAGGTGAACCGGCTCTTTTTCAGAGTGGTTGAATTCGCTATGTCGTACTCCGGTGCCGGCGCTCATCTTCTGCACTTCGCCCGGGCGGATGACGGACCCGGTGCCCATGCTGTCCTTGTGCTCCAGCGAACCCTCGAGGACGTAGGTGATGATCTCCATGTCCCGATGCGGATGAGTCGGGAAGCCATAGCCGGGCTTCACCCAGTCCTCATTGATGACGCGCAGGCTGCGGAACCCCATAAACTTGGGGTCGTAGTAGTTGGCGAAAGAAAAGGTGTGATAGGTATCCAGCCAGCCATGGTTGGCATGCCCTCTTTCATTGGCCCGTCGAATCTGAATCATGTCCTGCTCCCCCGAATTCTGTTCTATTTCGAAGCAGTTCTTTAGATGCTTTGATGTCAAAATAGTTTCAAGAGCACAGCCACCGGAGGCCGCCGAATCCGCTGCCCGCCTTAGATTACTCGTCTTCCGTGTCTTTCCACTTGAATTTCTGCGGCTTCAGCAGCGGCAGCAGGCTGTTGTAGTCATCAGTCCAGAGCCGCAGCCCCGGAATCGCAGGGATATCCGTGACCGCCTTCTTTATGTCGTCTCGATTCAGGAAAGCCTCATTGGCGGTAACCAGGACCCAGTCAGAGCTGTACGCGCCGGTCTCTTCATTCTCCTCGGAGATGATGAAGGCCGTCTTGAGCTTTGCCTGATCCGCCTGCTGCTGCACCACCGGGGCAAGCCGCAGATACTGGTTCGAAACGTGAATGGCCAGAATGCCCTCGGCTGTGAGATGCCGGCGATAAAGTTCGATCGCCTCGCGCGTGAGCAGATGGACCGGGATTGCATCACCGGAAAAAGCGTCGATCACAAGCACGTCGTAGTGCTGCGGCTCCTCGCCTTCCAGGGATAGGCGAGCGTCGCCCATCACGATTTCCGTCTTCGCCTTCGACTCTTTCAAATAGCTGAACAGGCTGTTGGCGATTCGCGGCACCAGCGGATTGATGTCGTAAAAGCGGATCACGTCGCCCGGACGTCCGTACGCCGCCATGGTTCCCGCTCCCAGCCCCACCACTCCGATCCGTCGCGGGCGCTCACCGCAGCAAT
>JBAIYI010000044.1:0-9069 GCA_037915955.1 Terriglobales bacterium | reverse complement strand
TCATAGGCCAGGAAAACCACAATCGCTCCGTAGCTCACCGTAGTGGCGATCGCGGCGCCAAGCAGGCCGATGCGCGGCAGCAACACAATATTCATCACCACATTCAGGATGCTCGCGCCCAGAGTTGCCGTGGCGATCTTGGAGGCTTTCTTATAAATCAGCAGTCCCGGCCGGAAATAAATCGTCACCGCTGAGAGCACCAGCCCGATGACCAGGTAAGGCAACAATGCGTGGGCCGCCTGGAATTTTTTTGAAGCCAGCAGCACAATCACGTCTCGCGATGTCACAATGAATACGCAGACCACAGCAACCGCTACCATGGCAAAATGGTCCAGGCTGCGGCTCAGGAACTCCTGCGTTTCCGCTTTGCCCTTGTTCGCCCACACTTTCATGCAGATCGGGAAAAGCGCCAGTTGCAACGGCGCCATCATCACGTCCTGCAGGTACGTGGCAATTCCGTACGCCGCGGCGTAAAAACCCAGTGATTGCGCTCCCAGATAGTGCTGCACAAAAAAGCGGTCTCCTGAATCCAGCACCACCCATGAAATCTCGGCAGTCATCAGCGGAAACGCGAACATCGCGGCTGAGCGGAAGAAGCCCGGATTGAAAAGGTTGGGCGCCAGCAGTCCGCGCCTGGAGAGAAACGGCATGTATTGGATCAGGAAGGCCGTCTCCACAATCACCGTTCCCAGGAAGAAGGAGAAGATGCTCTTCTTCCACAAAAAGAGCAACAGACAAATGGTTCCGATAATCAGCGCTTTTGCCAGGATATCCACACCGTTGAACAGCCTGGTCTTGTTCTCCATCTGCATCAGGTTCATCTGCATCGAGCGCAGTGACCGGACCACTACAAGGATCAGCGCCAGCATCAGCGCGCCATTCGCTGTGATACCCAAAAACTCCGGCACCCCGAAAGGCACCGAAATCAGGAACACCGCGCACAGCGTCAGCGCAATGAAGCCCGTTCCGTAGAACAGCGTGGAGTAATAACGCGGGAGAGCGGTTGGATCGGGTGAATTCGCATACTCGGGGTAGTAACGCTGTACGGCATGCTGGAATCCGAACTTTGAAACCACGGTGAGCAACAACACCGTGTTCATGATCAGGCTCATCGCTCCGTATTCAGACACTGAAAACACTCGGGTGAAGAGCGGGAAGGAAATAAATCCCAGCATCATCACCGCTACCCGGCCGCCCAGGTAGTGTGAAGAGTGGCGATAAAATGTTTTCAGCGCGCTCATCCGTTACTTGGCCCTTGCATTCCCTTCCGCTTCTCCAAAACCGCAGCCTGTTGTCACCCGCGCCTAGAGAATCGGGTGTAGTTTCAGATACAGCAGGAATTCCAGCGTGCATCCCGCCGTAGCCAGGATCACCGCGATCACGGCAAACCTGAACGATTTCCTCCGGTCAATGGAGGCCTCCAGTTTGGGAACTGACGCCAGCACAGGAACATTCGCCGGCAGCACGGCCTTCAGCTCACGTTCAATCTTGAAGGTCGGGTTCAGCATGTCCTTGCCGTAAGCGATTCCCACTGAGAAGCAGAGCGAGCCAACCAACGCGCCCAGCAGCATCAGGCGGCGCTTCGGCTTGAAAGGCCTTTCCGGAACCTGCGCCTTATCCAGGATGGTGAAGTGCTCAGCCTGCTGCTTGCGTTCGAGATCGGCTGCCATCTCCGCCGAAAATGTCTTGTCCAGCAGAGACTGGTAATGTTCCTTGGAAACGCTGTAGTTCCGATTGAGCTCGGCCATTTGCTGCTCGCGCACGGGGACGGCATCCACTTTCCCGCGATAAGCAGAGATCTGGTTCGTGATTCGCCTCTGCTCTTCGTTCAGTCGCTTGGACTCGCGATCAAGCAGCTGGAGGCGCACCGAAACAGCCGAATTATCGGTCGAATCAGCCGTAACCGGCGGGTCTGGAGGTAGCGCCTTGATCTGTTCTTCCAGGCGCGCCAGGCGGTCGGCTGCATCCTTCACTTCAGGATGGGCCGGCGTATAGCGCCGCCGCAGGTCAATCAGTGTTGCTTTCAGGTCGCGACGCTCGGCTTCCAGCCGCGCGCGTTCCGTAACGGGCGTCGCTTTGGCTCCGCTATTGGCGGCTGCGGGATCGAGCCCTCGAGTCAGCAGCGTGCGTTCTACTTCTAAACGGTTGAGCGCGTCGGCATTCGCCTGGAGTTGCACCTGCAACTGGCTCAGGGCCTGCAGGTTTGCCGCCTGCTGCTCCGGCATTTCGCCCAGGTGCGCCAGCTTAAACGCGCTGACTTTGCGCTCCTGCTCTTCCAGGTTCTCCTTCGCATCCTTGAGCTGGCCGGAGAGGAACTCGGTGGTATCCTGCGCCTGCTGCTCGCGGCTCTTCACGTTCCACTCAATGAAGCTGGCTGCAAGTTCATTGGCCACTTTCGCCACCGCCATCCGGTCGTTGCCTTCATACTCAATCGTGAAAGCGCTCAATCCGTTAGAGGAGCCCTGCTTCACGGTCAGGGTGATGTCCTTGCGCATCAGCTCAACAATTTCTTCACGTGAGCGCTTGCCCTTGAGATCGGCGTACAGGTCCTGGTGGTCAATGATCTGCTGAAGTCGCGTTGTGCTCAGCACCTGCTGCGTGATTGTGGTCAGGCGCTGCCCAGGATCGGAGCTTACCGTCGGACTCACGTACTTTTCCGGGACCTTCTGCGGGTCCACCAGAATCGTTGTGCTCGCCTTGTAATGGTCCGGCATCATGAATACCAGCGTGGCGCCGATCAACGAGAAGAAGACCGTGCCCAGGAAAATCCATCCGCGGTAATGCCGGACGGTGTTCCAGAAAGCCAGGAGCTGGTCCATCCCGTTATTGGTCGTTCCCTGATTCATTGCTCTCTCCGATCTCCTATTTGAAGTGGACGCCGGCCGGATACCACTCGATTCCCGCCGTCGCAAAACTCTCGCTTCCGCTCACAATCGCTCCTCCAGTGGCATGGAAAGAGCGATAGCCGGCGGTCAAAGCCAGGGCTTCCGTTGCGCGAATACGAATGCGCGGCGAGACAAAATAACCGTTGTATCGTTCCGTGGTTCCCAATATTGGTTCGCCGCGGACCCAGCCTGCGTCGGTGGTCACGTTGACGCGCTTGAAGTCTTTGGTGAAGCCGGCGCTGGCGTTGTCTTCCCAGACTCCATCGGTCCGGTACGCCGTGCTGAAAACGCGTTGTGCACTGGCAAAAAGGCGTGTTCTCCAGCGTACGTTCGCCACCAGGTTCCCATTGAAGTTGTAGTTCTGCTGGCCGCCGCAGCTGTTGGAGTTGCGCTGCGGTCCGCCGGCAACATCCAGGGCCACCGAATGGCTCACCTTCACCGCCAATCCCACGCCGCCGCCGATCGAGTTACACGTGGGCCCTTGCAGCAGGCTGTCGCCTTCGCCATAAACCGTCATCACCACGCGCGAGTTCAGCGTGTGTCCGTAGTCCATCCTCAGCCCAACTGAGTTCGAGTGCGTGCCACTGGCTTGCGGATCTGAAGGATCGCCTGCGATTCCTGTGTACGTATGCCGGAAAGTCCATGCCAGGTCGTCACGGGAACTGGCACGCCATCCCAGATGAACGTCGCTTTCGGCGTACGATGAATTCGTGGTGCGCAGCAGGATTGCCGAATTCGAGCTCACCACCGGCGTCGATTGCACCACCACATAAGTCAACGGGGCCTGAAACCTCGCGGATTCAGATCCGTAACTGCCGGACGTCTGCAGTTGCCATGACCACCGCCGTGAGAACGCGCCTTGCAGCTTCAAATTGGCGACATGAAATGCCTGCGGATCGCCATTGGCTGTATCGTTTGGGTTTACCGTCGCCGTGTACTGCGCGACAAAGCTTCCCTTCCGGGTCGGAATGAGTACCGCAAGGTAAGGCGAAAAGCTACTGGAGAACACGTAATCCTGGGGATTCGCCGGATCAAGCGCGTTGGAGTACACGGTGGATGCCGAAGCGCCGTAATAAAAAAGGTTCTTGTACGCGGCGGTCTGGCCATGCGCCAGTCCTCCTGCGCGGACAAATTCCGTGTCACCTTCCGGGCCAACTCCAATTAGCTGCCCCGTTCCCAGGGAGACCGAGTACGGGCCCGTGCCGCCGCTCACCGTCTGCAGAACCAGACCGGGATCCTGCGCATCGGGAGAGGGACTCGGCGCCGGCGTGGGACTCGGCGTTGCACTCTCTTGAGGGGCCGTTCCGCCTTGGGCAAAAAGTACGCTCGAGCTGAGCACGAGCCCAGCCATCACAGTCAAAATCACGACCCAGGATTTCGTCAGCTTGCTCATGGGACCACCACTGTGTCTCCCGGCTGGAGAATTATGTTCTGCTGCGTGTTCTTGCCGCTCACCACGTCCTTGTATTTGAACTTGAGGCGCTGCTGCTTTCCGTTATCGAACCGCAGCACTACGATTTCGCCGCGCTTCGCGAACGGCGTTAGCCCGCCCGCCTGCGCAATCAGCTGCAGGACCGTGGTCTCCGTATTCAGCGAATAGGCGCCCGGGCGCGGCACCTCCCCGGTGATGAACGCACGCTTGCTGTGGATCTCGATCACAGTCACCGTGACCTGCGGGTTGGTGAGAAACGCCTTGAGCTTCTCCGCGACCAGGTCCTGGATCTGCAGCGGAGTCAGCCCGCTCACCTTCACTTCATTGATCAGAGGCATCGAGATGTTGCCATCTGTACGCACAACTACCTTCTGCGAAACTTCCGACTCTTTCCACACGTTGATCTGGAGCACATCCGCTTCGCCCACCTTGTACTCCGAAGGTTTAATGTCCGGCAGCTTCTGATCCACTGCGGGAATATCGGTTTTATTTTCAACCGTCTTGCTGTCACTTGTTTTCAGCGCGGCTGACTGCTTCTGCGCCGATGCTGCGAACGCCCCCAGCAGGAGCAGGCCGGCCATCAGAATTCGTTTCGCTACCATATCTCTCTCCCAAGACTCTTTGCTTAACCGCTGAATCTCTTTACTTCGCACCCTTGCCCAGCAGGATCACCTTCACTGTTTCGAAGATGATGGCCAGGTCCAGCGATACCGAAAGGTGCTTGATGTAAAACAGGTCCAGCTCCAGCTTCCGTTTTGCGTCTTCCACGCTGGAGCCGTACTGGTACTTGATTTGCGCCCAGCCGGTCACCCCGGGACGGACCGTATGCCGCTGGGCAAAAAATGGAAGCTGCGCTTCCAGCATCTCGCAGAAGTAAGGCTGCTCCGGCCGCGGGCCAACCAGGCTCATCTCGCCGTGCAGGATGTTGAAGAATTGCGGCAGCTCGTCAAAGCGATACTTGCGGATGAACGTCCCCACGGCCGTGATGCGGCTATCACCGTCTGCTGCCCATTGGGGGCCGCTTTTTTCCGAATCCTGCCGCATGGAACGAAACTTAAGGATTTCAAAAACTTCCCCATTCAATCCGACCCGTTTCTGCCGGAACAATATCGGCCTTCCGGTTTCAATCAGGATTGCCAGTGCAGTCAGGCCCATGATGGGGAGGGTCAGGGTGATTCCGATCAACGAGGCCACAATGTCGGTGGCCCGCTTCACCGCAAGCACAAACCGCGATTTGCGGAAACCGTCAGAGAATATCAACCAGCTCGGGGAAAGGCGCTCCAGCGCGATGCGTCCGCTGATGTGTTCGAACAGTGTGTGCGCGTCTTCCACGGCGACTCCTGCGAACTTCAGCTGCAGCAGTTCCTTGTACGGCATAAGGCCGCGCTTCTCTTTCAGTGACATCACCACGCGGTCGATATTCTGGACCTCGACCAGTCTTTGCAGGTCAGCAAGGCCGCCTACGATTCCCGGATTCACCAGCGATTTGCCGATGTTCTCGCCATGCTCATCCAGGAACCCCATCACTTTCAGGTTCAGGTCAGGCCGCGAGCAGATTTCCCGCGTGAGCTCGATCCCTGTGGCTCCGGTTCCCACGATCAGGACCCGCTCTGGTGCGCGCAGGAAGAAGAAGCCCTTTTTCTCCAGCAGCCAGCGCCAACTGAAAACCAGCGTGAAAATCGTCGGCACGGCGAGTGCGGCTATGCCGCGGCCCAGGCTGAGATCGGGCGCCATGTAATAAATCAACGCAAGAACGATGCAGGCCAGCCCGAGCGCCTGTAACAGCGCCGCCAGAAGGCGGGCCTTTGTGTCCATGCTCTGGAGGTCATAGAGGTCGTTGTAATACAGGGCCAGTGTGCAGACGCACACCACTGCAATGAAGCGCGTGAGCGTGTGCGCGCCGGCGTACTCCCAGTGCGACGAGAAGAAGCGCAGCCAGGTGGCCGCAGCCAGCCCCAGGATGATCAGCAGACTTTCACTGACCAGCAGGACCATGATCTTCGTCGGGATTTTTTGGCCGCCAATCCTAGGCATGGTTCCCCTTTGCCATTGGCATCAGTTCATAGTGCTCGTCCCCATTGCTTTCATGCGGATCCGACTCAGCCGTACCAGCCGAAATTGGCTGCACCGCGACAGGCTTGACTGCCGGTCGATTGGGAGAAAGCCCTGCATCGCGGATCTTGTAGAGCAGGGCGCGATAGCTGATCTTGAGCAACTCGGCTGCCCGTCTGCGGTTCCAATGCGTGTTCTGCAGGACCTTGAGGATGATCTGCCGTTCCAGCCGCCGCACCGCCTGTTGCGTTACCTTCTTCAGCGGAACGGGCCCCTCTTCGGGAATGTCCAGCTCAAACGAGCTCGGTACCGGCTCGGTGAGATCGCTGGTCACGCATGCTTCCGTGCCCAGGATCACATAACGCTTCATCATGTTTTCCAACTGGCGGATGTTGCCGGGCCAGTGATAGGCCTGCAGCAGCTTCATCAGAGACCCGGAAATCGGCGCGGTGCGCCGGTTGTAAACCATGTTGAAGTGTTCGCGGAAATGCTCCACCAGAGCGGGAATGTCCGCGCTGCGCTCGCGCAACGGCGGCAGCATGATGTTCACCACGTTGATGCGGTAATACAAATCTTCGCGGAAGTTGCCGGCCTCGATCTCCTGCTTCAGGTCGCGGCTGCTGGTGCAGATCACGCGCGCTTCGGAGCGCGTCTCTTCCTGCGCGCCGATGCGGCAGAATTTGCCATCCTGCAATACCTGCAGCAGTTTCGACTGCAACTGCAGGCTCAACTCACCGATCTCATCCAGGAAAAGCGTTCCCTTGTTGGCCAGCGCGATCAGGCCCGGCTTGGAAGTATTGGCGCCGGTAAAGGCTCCCTTTTCATAGCCAAATAGCTCGCTTTCCAGAAGCGCGTCAGGAATGGCCGGGCAGTTGACCTTGATGAACGGCCCTTTCGCAAAGGGCGATGCCCGGTGAATGATCTTGGCGATAATTTCCTTGCCCGTGCCGCTGGGTCCCTGAATGAGCACGGGGACGTCGGCCGACGCGATCATCGAAAGATCACGCTGGACTTTCTTCATGGCCTCGGAAGTCCCAAAAACCACCGATTCCGGTGGCAATTCAAATTGTGGCTCACCCGGTTGTCTCATCTTTACTCCGTCGTGGCGGACAAGTTGGCACACTGTCCGGTACTGGCCATTAGTGCATGTCCAGAACCAAAGAGCCCGGATTCGCCAATTCACACTGCCTGTGTTGAGAAGGGGTCCATTTCAAGGTAAGTAGCTGACCAAATTGCACTTAGTGGCAATTTGCAAGCGGGCGATTGTGATATCGCTTTGTCACACGTGCGCAGGCGGACCAGCCAGAATGTGAAAATCTTTTCCCACTGGGCAACGGAGGTTCCCTTTAGGAAAACACCACTTAGTTGGCTCAGATTGAGACGCCGCAAAGGTAGAACTTCGCTCAGCAAAATAAAAACCGCCTGACAAGTTGTCAGGCGGTCTCTTGAAAAACTGCAGTGGCTGCTACCCGGCCTTCTCCATCGCGGGCAGCGAGATATCTCTGCGTTCCACCATCTCGCGGCTTACTTCAAACTCCTTCACGCGTTTCTGGCTGGGCAGGTGATACATCAGGTCGAGCATCAGTTCTTCCAGAATCATGCGCAGTCCGCGTGCGCCTACTTTGCGCTGCATCGCCTCGCGGGCGATCGCGCCGAGCGACCCTTCGGAGAAGCGCAGCTTCACGTTCTCGAACTCGAACATACGCTGGTACTGCTTGATGATGGCATTGCGCGGTTTGGTCAGGATCTCGATCAGGGCTGCCTCATCAAGGTCATTCAGGATGCCCACAACCGGCAGGCGGCCCACAAATTCCGGAATGAGCCCGAAACGCACCAGGTCCTGCGGCTCGGCTTTGCCCAGAAGCTCAGTGTCACGTTTGCTGGCTTCGGTGAATTCTTTTTCTTTCTGCTCGTTGGTGCGGAAGCCCATCGACTTCTTGCCGATGCGCCGCGCCACGATCTTCTCGAGCCCTACAAACGCACCACCACAGATAAACAGGATATTCGTGGTATCCACCGGCGTAAATTCCTGGTGCGGGTGCTTGCGTCCACCCTGTGGCGGAACATTGGCAATGGTGCCTTCCAGGATCTTCAGCAGCGCCTGCTGCACGCCTTCACCGCTGACGTCGCGCGTGATCGAGGGGTTTTCGTCCTTGCGGCCGATCTTGTCGATTTCGTCGATGTAAATGATGCCGGTCTGGGCGCGGCCCACGTCGCCATCTGCGGCCTGCAGCAGCTTCAGAACGATGTTTTCCACGTCCTCGCCCACGTAGCCGGCTTCGGTCAGCGTGGTCGCATCGACAATTGCGAACGGCACATCCAGCATGCGCGCCAGCGTCTGCGCCAGCAGCGTCTTGCCCGTGCCGGTCGGCCCGATGAGCAGGATGTTGGACTTGGAAAGCTCCACATCGTTGCCCTTGTTCCGGTTCATGTGGATGCGCTTGTAGTGATTGTAGACCGCTACCGAAAGCTTCTTCTTGGTCTGCTCCTGGCCGATCACGTACTCATCCAGAAACGCTTTCACTTCCTGCGGTTTGGGCAGGTGGTTCGGCGCTGCTGCGGCATGCGTCTCAGAGCGATCGTCTTCCAGGATGGAGTTGCAGACCGCCACGCACTCGTCGCAGATATACGCCCTTGGATAATCGCTCGGGGAGGAAATCAGTTTGGCCACCGCGTCCTGAGACTTGTGGCAGAAAGAAC
>JBAIYI010000816.1:0-2617 GCA_037915955.1 Terriglobales bacterium | reverse complement strand
AAGAATCGGCGGCTCGCTGGCTTTCCGCTCGGCCGGATGATCCTGCAACAATCGAAGCCAATATTGACGTACTGCTGAACCACGGCCACGGGCGCTCTGATTATGAGCGCGCGCTTCATTTGCTGCTTCCTCAACTCAAACGCTTTCCTTACGCTCTGGGACTGCGCCTTTCCCACGCCAGCGCTTTGCGAAAACTGGGCCGGCAGGAAGAAGCGGAAAAGGTGCTTCATGAAATTGTCCGCCGGCATCCCGACCACGCGTGGTCTCAGGTGCAGCTTGCCTGGGTGAACCAGCGCGCCGGTAACACCGAAGAGGCGCTCAGGATATTGCGCGCGGCCCAGGAGAAGGCTCCCCATGACACCAGCATTTGTGATTCCCAGGTGCAGATCCTCATTCGTGAACAACGGTTTGTCGAGGCGCGCGAACTCATCTCCTGCATAACAGCAAGAGTACTCGATGATGCCGGCTGGCGCGGTACCGCCATTGGCCTTCTGCTCAACTGCGGCAGTCCGGAAGAGGCCATTCAGGTCGCTCGCGATGCTGTGGCGCGCTCACCATATGGCGCTTATTACTGGCTGCTTCTCGGCAAAACGCTTGCCGATCATCCACAGTACGCGGAAAAAGGTGAAATTGAGTCTGCTTTACGCAAGAGTATCGCATTCAATCCCAGCCTCTACGAGGCCGCCGATTATCTGGCCATGCTGCTGGCCGAGCAACGACGGTTTGATGAAGCCGAGGCGATCATCGCCACAATAGAAAAGCGGCTTGATGATCCCTCTCCGGCACGCGGCCGGCTGGCCTGGATCCATCGCCGCCGCGGGGAGAAGCAGAAGCCGGTGGAGGAAATGTCGGACCTTGTGCGCCACTTCCCATGGTATGAGTGGGGCTGGCGCGTTCTGCTGGACTGGATCACTGAAGACAAGGCGTGGGACAAAGCCCGCCAGGTGCTTACCGCGTTGCCTCCCGAACTCCGCACGAATCTCAACGTGCGCCAGAAAAGACTTGAGGTGCTGGGCAAGGCCGGCTTCCCTCCCCAGGACCTGGATCAGGAATGGCGCAGCCTTCTTCAGGATTTTCCTGAAGAAGTCGCGCTCCATCTTCTGCGCTACGACGATCTGCGCGAGCGCGAGCTCTGGGAGGAAGCTGCCACAGTGCTCCGGCATGTTCAGCCGCTTGCGCCGCACAGCCCGTACTTTCTGGCCCGCTGGATTGAACTGTTGCTTCGCGAAGACAGAAGGGATGAAGCTCTTGCCTGTTTCGAAAAACTGATTTTCGCTGAAACGGAACCGTCGCAATGGCCGGTGAAATACTCCTGGGAGGCGATCAAGAAGGCGAAATACGATGAGGCAGCGTGGAAGCGAGTGCAGGCAGCAATCGACCAGGGCTCTCTTCCCACACCGCAAGGTCTGCACGTGATTGCTGATTATGCGATTGCTCTCGGCGGGGCAGAAAAGAAGGAAACCACCCGCCAGCCCGGCTGGCGCGTCTTGTTTCCTCATCGTGGCGCGCGCGAGGTCTTGCGGCTGTTGAAAATCTTCGATGCCCGTTCGTCCGAGGGCAACAATTACAGCCGGGCCACCCTGCTCTCGCGCCTCATCGATTACGGCTACGGTCGCCGCGTGCTCTGGTATTGGCGGCGTCACAAACCGCGCGTCGAGGACGATGTCTCGGCCTGGTGCGAAGTCGGCCGCGCATTCACGAACCTGAAGGAGTTTTGGGCCGGTCGGAAGTTTTACGCAAGCTGGCGCGAACGCAAAGGCGTTGGTATGTGGGTCATCGCCAACTACCTGATGTGCCTTACGGGAATCTCGAAGAAGCAACTCCGCGAAGTCCGCTCAGCCGCACATGATGCTCTGGCTGGGCTCCCGCACGACAACTGCGCCCGCTATCTCGTGTATCGCGAGTTGGAAGCTTGTGCGTTGTTGCGCGATCAAAACGGATTCCAACAGGCGTGGGATCTTTATAAAGAATACGTTGACGGTAGACTGGAACAACACGAATGGTTTGAAAGCAAACGGCGATACCTCCTGGCCGATCTTCCCGGCCTGGCGCGCAGCCTGCGGGACAATGACCTGCACACCTATAAGAAGCAGATTAGACAGTTGCGTCAGGAACGATTCGGATTGCGGCAGCCCCAGCAGGCAACTTCCGGCTCTGGTCAGCAGAAGATCCAATGGTGGTGGATTATTTGGCTGGTTCTATGGCTGCTCTGGATGATTTCGAGCAACTTCAATGACGGTTCTCGCTGAAAGGCGCTTGGCGGGTCATCCTTTCACGCTCGTAATCTATCCCTCAGAATATTCGAGGGGGCCCCACTCTTTGCGACTGAATCTCGCGGACGCGTTTCCCGCGAGATTCGGTAAGGAGCAAAGGGTGGGAGTATAAAATCAGCTCGTGCCGAAAGGCCTCATCCGCATTTACGGGGAAGGGCGACTAGCATTTCATCACCTGTTCCTCCTGATCAAGGTTGAAGAGTGATCGTATCCCACCTTTTTCTTCCGCAGCTGCAAAGACCGAAAGCGCAGCTGCTTCAGAAAAGAGTGGGGCCCCCGATGGTTTGCGAGAGGGATAGATTGTGAGGTGGAAAGGGTGGCCACCCGCCTATTTGCTTTTTTCA
>JBAIYI010000901.1:0-5257 GCA_037915955.1 Terriglobales bacterium | reverse complement strand
AGAGCGCCTGAAGGCCGCCGGCAAGCAGATGACTGTGGTCTCTCACCCGGTGTTCCTCTCAGAAGGCTGCGCTGTGGAAGACTTTAACTGGCCAGACCGCATCGTGCTCGGCACCAACAGCACTGCGGCGGTCAGCTCGCTCAAGGCTCTTTATCGTCCGCTGGTCATGCGCGGCGTTCCGGTAATCGTGACGACTCACGAAACAGCCGAACTGGTTCGAGAGGCATCAACCGCTTTCCTGGCGACTAAAGTTTCCTTCATCAACGAGCTCTCCAGCCTGTGTGAGCGCATCAATGCCGATGCCGTAGACCTCTCCATGGCTCTCGGGCTGGACAAACGAATCGCTCCAAGGTGCCTGCAGCCCGGATCTTTGGGCGGCACTTTCACTGAATCTGACATGGACTCGCTTGCGGACCTGGCCAGTTCATCCGGTGTGTCGCTAAAAATCCTCACCGCTGCCCGCGAAGTCAATCACGAATTCTGCGGACGGATCATGAAGAAGATCAACGGCGTGCTCCAGAGCGTGTCCGGGAAGCAAGTCGGGCTGCTCGGCCTGGCTTTCAAGCCGAACACGAATTCGGTGGCGCACTCCGGTTCCATCCGGCTGGCCCGGGCGCTTATGGACGGCGGCGCACAGGTCCGCGCCTATGATCCTATCGCCATGCCCGACGCCCAGCAGGAGCTCACCGGTAATAACGTTCGCTATTGCGATTCGGCTTATTCAGTCGCGGAGGGCTCTGACGCCATTGTCCTGGGCACCGGCTGGCCTGAGTTCCGCACCCTAGACTTCGACCGCATCAAGCGCATCGTCCGGCGGCCTGTGGTGGTTGACACCAAAAACCTGCTCGATGGTGCTCGCATGAAGGCCATGGGCTTTGAATATCTCGGCGTGGGGCGCCTCGCCGTCTAAGCGTCGTACCCTCTTCCACAGCGGCCTTCGCTTCTCGGCGAAGGCCGTTTTGTTGCGCATCTGATAGGATTCCCGCTCAACAAACTTTTGCCCGGGAGCTTGCAGGTGCAGATCGAAGACAAGCCGCGCTGTGGCTGGGCCGCTACCCCTGCCATGATTGCCTATCACGACCAGGAGTGGGGCGTGCCTCAGCACGATGATAAAGTTCTGTTCGAGTTCCTTATCCTGGAAGGTGCGCAGGCAGGGCTGAGCTGGTCGACCATTCTGGCCAAGCGTGAGGCCTACCGCCGCGGATTCAGCCAGTTCGATCCCGCAAGGATCGCCCGCTATGGCGCGCCGCAGATCTCTCGACTTATGGCGGATGCCGGCATCGTCCGAAACCGCCTGAAGATTGAAGCAGCTATTGTGAATGCAAAGGCATTCCTTGCCGTCCAAAAGGAATTCGGCAGTTTTGATCGCTATGTATGGGATTTCGTGGGCGGCAGCCCCATCGTGAACCACTGGCGCACATTGAAGGATGTTCCCGCTGAAACCGGCGAGTCCAAAGCGCTGAGCAAGGACCTCAAGCAGCGCGGCTTTAAATTTGTGGGATCAACGATCTGTTACGCATTCATGCAGGCTGTGGGGCTGGTGGACGACCATCTGCTAACCTGCTTCCGTCGCAAATCTTAGTTGAACTACTCTTCCAGTTTCCAACCGTCTTTTTTCATCTCCTCGCGCAACCAGCGCTGGAGCGTGGTACGCAGAGATGCCGGCAGATCGCCGAACTGCACTCCGTGGTGTCCATCTTTGTTGTTCCAGGTCACCCGAGCCGCCAATTCCAGTTCCGACTTGAATCCCGGCAAGGCAAAAATCAGAGACACAGGAGAGCCTGTATTGAGCGGTTTCTCAGCTCTCAGCCCTGCGCCCCCCATGCTCAGGTTCAGCAGCGTCGCTTCGAACTGTTCATTGGCATACCTCAGCCGGATCGGAAGTTCCAAGTGTGCTCGATAATAGCGTTGCTGGCTCTCACTCAGCGTTCCGGCGGCCGTGGTCTCACTTTCTTCCTTATATGTTTTCAGTTTACGGATCAGCGTCCGGCGTGAAATGCCCAGCGCCTCGGCCGCCCGCCCCTGATTTCCGCCGTTCTGCTCCAGCGCCTGGAAGATCATCTGTTTTTCCACCTGCCCAAGGCCGCCGCTCGCGATCACGGGATGCTTTGCGGCCTGGCCATTGGTGGATTGCGGAATCTGGAGGTCGTCTGCCGTGATCTGCACCTGCGCGTCCGGCGCCTGCAGTACGGCGCGAAAGACGATGTTCCGGAGTTCGCGTACGTTTCCCGGCCAGGCGTAAACAAGTAAGGCATCGACGGCGTCTTTGCTGAAGTGCGAATCAGGATAGTGCTCATGCAGAACCTGCTCGGCGATGCCCAACACATCTTCAGGACGATCGCGCAGCGATGGCACCTCAAGCTTAAACTGTGCCAGCCGATGATAAAGATCGCTACGGAACCGGCCGGCGCTCACCAGGTCTTCCAATTGGCGGTTGGTAGCAGCCACCACTCGCACGTCCACAGAAATCTTCTTACTGCCGCCCAGACGGTAATACGGCGTGCCGTCCAGAACACGCAGCAGCTTTACCTGAATCCTCAGGTCCAGGTCGCCGATTTCATCCAGGAACAGCGTTCCTTTGTCGGCCAGTTCAAACATGCCGGGCTTGGTCGCGTCAGCGCCGCTGAAAGCACCCTTCTCGTATCCGAAAAGTTCGCTTTCCACCAGATGCTCGGGGATGGCGGCGCAGTTCACGTCTACCCAGGGCTGATGGGCTCGAAGCGAGGCACTGTGGATGGTGCGGGCGATCATCTCCTTGCCAGACCCCGTTTCTCCGATGATCAAAACGGCCGCAGGGTGTTTCGCCACCTTCTCCGCCAACTTGAAAACACGCTTCAGGGACTCGCTGCGCACGATGAGCTGCGAGGTGTCGAGTTCAACCTGAGGGCTGGCAGTATTCTGGCCTGACGAAGATGGCATGGCAGGTAACGACGCTTTCAGTTGTGGCTGTAGTCTGGCCTAATCATGTCGCAACCCATCCACTCATAGCAACAGGTAAATTGGGGGATTGGCGGTTACTTTCGTCGCTCACAACAGCCCATGGGCAGGTCGCTCCAGCTGCGGTTCCGTGAGGTCCCGAACAGGCTTCTCGTGGATAAGTCCATATCTGTCTTAGGGCGATATGACACTGCGCATCAAGAATTGTTGTGTCCCGTTTACAGCCATGCAAAATGAGCATAGACTTGCAGGTTTTGTGTGTATCCCACCTGCTGAGGAAAGAGCATGCGTTCTATTCAATCCGTGACTTTGCTTTTTGTGTTGGCGCTGGTGGCGTCAGGCCAGACGGGCGCTCCCGCTAAGAAGAAGTCCGAGAGCAAGGCTGCCCCGGCCAAGGCTGCCACCGCGACTTCCAGCGATGCCAAGCCAGCCACACGTCCCAAGTCTTTTGACCTGGATGCAATGGACAAGACGGCCAACCCGTGTGAAGACTTTTACCAGTATGCCTGCGGGAACTGGCGCAAAAACAATCCCATTCCATCCGATCAGGCGCGCTGGGGACGCTTCAACGAACTGGCTGAGTACAACCGCTCCATCCTGCACCAGATTCTGGAGAAGGACTCCGCAATAAAAGGTAAGCGCACTCCGGTGCAGCAGAAGATCGGTGATATGTATGGCTCCTGCATGAATGAGGCTGCGGTCAACAAGCAAGGTGTGGCGCCTCTTAAGCCGCAGTTGGACAAGATTGCCGCGATCAGCAACAAAGACCAGCTCATGCAGACGATTGCGAACATGCATAGCAAGGGCATGCCGGCGCTCTTTGGATTCGGCGCCGGAGCAGACCTGCACAATGCCAGCATGATGATCGCGAACATCAGCCAGGGAGGGCTCGGACTTCCCGATCGCGACTACTACCTCGCGCAGGACGCCAAATCTAAAGAGACCCGCGACAAGTACCTTGACCACGTCGCTGAAATGTTCACCCTGCTCGGCGACAATGCTGATACTGCGAAGAAGGAAGCGCACACCGTGATGGACATCGAGACCAAGCTGGCCGATGCCGCCATGGAACGGGTGAAGATGCGCGACCCTAAGAATCGCGACCACAAAATGAAGGTGTCTGAACTTGAGGGGATCGCGCCTAATTTCCAGTTCGCCCGGTTCTTCACCGCGACCGGCGCTCCTTCATTCTCTGAAGTGAACGTGGTTCCACCTGACTTCTTTCAGAAGGTGAACCCGGTCATCGACTCGGTTCCGATTGCTGACTGGAAGACGTATCTTCGCTGGCATGCAGTTCACGCGGCTGCTCCTTATCTCTCTGATCCCTTCGTGAATGCCAACTTCAAGTTCTACGGGCAGTACCTGAGCGGACAAAAGGAGCTTCAGGCGCGCTGGAAGCGTTGCGTACAAACCACTGACGGTCTGCTGGGCGAAGCGCTGGGCCAGCCCTACGTGGATGAGACTTTCGGTACCGCAGGTAAGGAACGCATGCTTCAGCTGGTGCACAATGTTGAAGCCTCGTTGGGCGAGGACATCCAGAACCTGGACTGGATGACTCCCGAAACCAAGAAGCAGGCAGAGGTGAAACTGAAAGCGATCACGAACAAGATCGGCTATCCCGACAAGTGGCGCGATTACGGCACCGTAAACATTGCTCGCGGCGACTTCCTCGGCAATGTGCAGCGCGCTCGTGGCTTTGAGGTAAAGCGCAACTGGAACAAGATCGGCAAGCCGCTCGACAAGAAGGAGTGGGGAATGAGCCCGCCGACGGTGAACGCTTACTACAGCGCCGCCAACAATGACATCAACTTCCCGGCGGGCATCCTGCAACCGCCGTTCTTCGACAAAAACGTTGACGAAGCCGTGAATTACGGCGGAATCGGCGTGGTGATCGGCCACGAACTGACCCATGGCTTCGACGACCAGGGCAGCAAGTTCGACGCCACCGGCAATCTTAACAACTGGTGGACTGATGCGGACCGCCAGGAATTTGAAAAGCGTACCGGTTGCATTGCCGATGAGTACAGCAAGTTCGTCCCGGTGGATGACGTGCACCTGAACGGCAGCCTCACCCTTGGCGAGAACACCGCCGATAATGGCGGCAGCCACGTGGCTCTGCTGGCGCTGCGCAAGCAGATCGAGAAAAATCCCAAGCTGGCGGAAAAGAAAGAGGGCTTTGACGCCGATCAGCGTTTCTGGATCGGCTTTGCCCAGGTCTGGTGCCAGAACCAGACCGACGAAAGTTCGCGTCTGCTGGCGAAGACCGATCCGCACTCACCCGGCCAGTTCCGCGTGATCGGAACGGTCCAAAACAGTGCTG
>JBAIYI010000531.1:0-2940 GCA_037915955.1 Terriglobales bacterium | reverse complement strand
TGCACCAATTGCGGCCTGCAAACCGCCGCACAGGCTGCATCAGCAGGCCCGGCCGGGGCTGCGCCGCAACCGGCGGTCGCGCCGGCGCAGGCTGGCTATGTTCCGGTGGTTGCAGTTCCTCAGCAAGCGCCCACGGAAAACATGGCGGTGGTCAGCATGGTGCTTGGGATACTCTCCATGGTGGCGTTCTCCGTGCTTGCGGGGATTCCCGCGATCATCATTGGAAAACAATCGCGCGACAATATCCGCGCCAGTAACGGCACTCTGGGCGGCGAGGGCATGGCCCAGGCCGGCATCATTATGGGCTGGGTCAGCGTGGCTCTCGTCATTGTTGGAGCGATCGTGGTGATCGCCTTTCTTGCGTTTGGATTCTTTGTGGCGAGCCACAGCCGATAAAGTGCTGCCGCAATAAGCCGTTCTCACGAGCGCGCTGCGGCTTCGCAGGATTTTAGGTGCGCCTGTACAGCATGGGTGAGAAACATTTCGAGCCTGGGACCGAATAATCTGCGCCGCAGGTGCTGCCAAAGTGTAATCGGTTTGACTTCGACGAATGTGTAATATTTGTGGCCTGACAGCTCTGGCGGCCATACGACTCGTGAATCCCATACCGTAGAACTCGTCAGTCCGAACCGCAGCTCGGCCCCGAGTAACTTCCCAAGCTCCGCCAACACTCGATCCCCTCCCGAGTTGTAGAAGGTCACTGTTGCCTCAAAGTACTTATCTCCGTCGTGACTCCAGAAATGCAGGAAATAATCATCCAGGAGAGGGCCTTGGTTAGTCGTATGTTCGGCAATCAGGATGATGTCGCGGGCCGGCAGTTCCCATGTGAGTTTCCCTTGTACGCGGCATGTTAGAACATCACCATTCAAGTCCAAATGGGCTTTGAGTTCTTCAGCCATGTTGGTTGATCTTGCCTTCCGCAAACAGCAGCTTGCTTTACTTCGATGCCAGCAAAGTTTTCGCCTGCGCGATCTCCGGCCGGTCTGACTGCACGCCGTCACAATTCTTGAGCAGCTGCGCGTAGTAGCCGGATGCCTTGTCTTTCTGCGCCAGCTTTTCCGCCGCGCGCGCCGCGCCCACCAGTTCATTGAAGCGGTTGGGATCCGTCTTGAGCGAGACCTCGTATTCGGCCAGCGCTTCCTTCGGGCGGTTCAGGTCGAGCAGCATGTCTGCCAGCATCTCGCGCGCGGGTGATTCGGTCTCGCCTTTGCCAATCTTGTCCTGCCGGTCGGCCACGGCACGCAGCTTGGCGAGCGCTTCGTCGGACTTGCCCTGCGCGTACAGCGTCCACGCAATCACTTCTTCGTGTTCGTTCTTCAGGCCGTCCAGCAGGTGGGCATAAGGGCCTTTCTTCACCTGCTCCAGCTTCTCTTCATATTGCTTCAGAGCTTCCTGGGCAGCGGCAGCATCGTGCAGATGGCCGGCGGCTACCGCGTGCGCCCAATAGGTTTCGCTCTGGATTGCCGGCGTTGCACTGGTGTTCGGCTGCAGAGCGAGTGCATCCTTCCATTGCCGGCGTTCGATCGCGTAACGCGTGGCAAAGCCGGTCAGCATGTCGTCGTAATAGTTCTGATAATCCTTTTCGATCTCACTTCGATTGAAGGCGGCCATCTGCTTCTCGATATCGCGCGCCGAAGCGTCATCCCCGATCTGGAGATAGGCGTAATGCATGTAATCCATGGCGTGCATGCGATGGTGCATAGTGTGGAGATGCATGGCGGCCATCTGGTCGGCGGCCTTCAAGGCGGCGGCATTCGATGCGATGCTCTCACGCCACAGGCCGACACGCGCAAAGATGTGCGACGGCATGTGGACCGCGTGCGCGGAGGAAGGAGCAATCTTTGCGTATTCGCGCGCAGCGGGCAGGCCGAGGCTGGCGAGCTGCGGATTGTCGCAGGCATGAATAATGTAATGCGCAATGCCAGGATGGTCCGGCTGCTGCTCAAAAAGCTTGCTCAGGATGGCGACAGCCTTGCGATCGTTGGTCAGCTCGGGGTCGTCGCCGGATCCGACAGCAAGCAGCGAGAGCGCATAAAAGATGGCGGCTTCGCGGTCGCCGGGATTGTGCTGCGAAACTTTTTCCATGGCCTGCGAGTAGGCCTTCACGCGATCTTTGTGGTCGATCTTGTCGGCATCGTGGAAGAGCAGCCCGACAGCGTCAACGTACTCGCGCTCGCGTGGCGTTTTTGCGTTGAGCTGGTGACCTTTCTCTGAAAGTTCTGCGCCCCGCTGCAGGTCTTCTTTAGATGGCCGCTGCCACAGGCCGTGGAAAAGGCTCATGGCCTGCCCCCAATAGGCCATGGCGCATTTGGGGTCCTGCTCCGCGACCTTCTTGAACTGCAGCTCCGCGGTCTCATATTCAAAAGAATGAAGCTGGGCCACGGCGAGTTCGAACGGCTTCTGTGTTTCTGCCGCGCAGGAGGTGGGGAAATTCACCGTGCCGTATTTCTCGCCGGGCATGTGATGGTGATGATCGTCAGCAAAGGCGGCTGCGGACACAAGAAGAGTGAATGAAAGCGCGAGAATACGAAGCTGCATGGCGGAACTCCTGATGGGCAGAGTAGCACAGGCCGGGCTTAACCACGAAGGACACAAAGGAACACGAAGGAGCAGAGGAACTGAATTTGCTGTTTTCCCTTTGTGCCCCTTCGTGTCCTTTGTGGTTATCTCTTTTCGTTCTTTTATTGGTCGTCCTAGTCGCCCGACGAGACTGCCGCCTGCGGCGAAGAGGGAACTACAAGCAGCTTGATCTCGGGCAAATTTTTCTCGCGCAACTGGCGGTTCAGGTCGGGAATGTCCTTGGTCTTCACCTCTTCCCATTGCTTCCACACAGGCGCAAGGTCGCCCTCAAGGATCTTGAGCGTTTCCATGGCCTGGGTGGTGGGCGTGTCGTCGGCTTCCTGCAACACATTCAGCAATTGCAGGTAGTGCTGGTTAAGG
>JBAIYI010000095.1:0-3041 GCA_037915955.1 Terriglobales bacterium | reverse complement strand
GCGCCGCGGCCGAGGAGCCAGTGGTGCCAAAGGACGGTAACGTCAGCAAGGCGAATACGATGCCTTACATCATTGAGTGCGTGCGCGCCTATGCCACGGTGGGCGAGATCTGCGAAGCCCTGCGGCAGGTGTACGGGACGTATGAAGAGGTCAGCATTACGTAAGATCGGGTGATCTGAAAAGCGGACGCCTCTAATGGGCTAATCACGCTGCGGATTACTCAGCATTTCGTGCTCAGACTGTTCCGTGAACCAGGAATCGGTCTCCGATCACCCGATCACGCGAGATCACCCGATCTCCCGATTCTTGTACACCGCCCATTGCTCCGTTCCTGTAACTTTCTCCAGCCAGTTTGCGCTGTGGAGCAGGTGATCAAACTCCAGAGATCGATAAGCCACAAAAATCTCTCGCGGCGCGTTCTCCCATGATGCGTGCAGATGTTCCAGCACTGTGGCCAGTGCCGGCTCCTGAAATGGATTGAAAAGATAGACGACGAGTGGCTCCGTGGGGAACTGAAAGTCACGCGCGTCCATGCAGAGGCTGGTGATGGCAGCGCCGGTTGTGTTCCCGACGGGGGACTTGCGGATATTGTCTTCTGCGACGCGGTGCCACTCGGGGACGAGTTCTACCCCGATGATGCGCCGGAAGCCATAGCGTGAGGCCATCAACAGCACGCGGCCTTTACCTGATCCGATGTCAATGAAAGTGAACTTCGGTTTGTCCGGCGGCAGCGCCTGCATGATCTCTTCGAACAGCCAGGGCTCGGAAGGGAAGTACTGGTGCGCGGTAAGAGTGGCGAGAAACTGCATTCGCAGGCTCACGTTGGAACGAGTTGTGTCCACGTTGTGGTCCCAGTCATATTCAACGTCGCCGAACCTGGCTTTGCGGCGATCCGGCAGGAGTTCGCGGACGAAGAGATAGAATGCTCCAGCAAGTTGCTTCACAGTATGCCAGCGGCCGTAATGGCTCACGCTGTCGCGCCAGTGCCGCACGAAGGCACGGCGGAAGCTGAACTCAGCCTGCGGGTGCAAAGCTGCCGGCGATGTGCTTAGATGGGAATCAACCATGCGTAACGCCCAGAATCATCTTAAAAAATCCGATAACGTCCTGGCAGCGGTTATCGCCCAGGTGGGACCATGCCAACTTGCGTACCGAGAGCCGACGTTCGAGGCTCTGGCCCGCTCCATTGTGTTCCAACAGCTCAGTACCAAGGCGGCGCGGACGATCTACGGGCGTCTGGAAGAGGCTGCGGGTGGGCGGGTCACGCCGGAAGGCATCCAGCAGCTCAGCGTGGGAGAGATGCGGCGAGCCGGGCTCTCCAAGCAGAAGATCGGCTACATTCGTGACCTGGCTGAGCACGCGCTGAGCGGCAAGGTGGATTTCGCCCGGCTGCCCTTGATGTCGGATGAAGAAGTGATTGAGTCGCTGACCGACATCAAAGGCGTGGGTGTATGGACAGCACATATGTTCCTGATCTTCGCGCTGCGCAGGCCCAACGTTCTGCCGGTGGGCGACCTTGGCGTGCGCATGGCAGTCAAGCGGCTCTACAACAAGCGTAAACTGCCCACGCCAAAACAGATGGAACTGCTGGCCCGGAGCTGGCACCCATACTGCAGTTATGCGGCGTGGTATTTGTGGCGGAGCCTGGAACTGCCAGAGCACCGCGCTAACCACAAAGGACACAAAGGCGCACGAAGGAAGTCATAACTCCTTTGTGATCCTTCGTGACCTTTGTGGTTGATTTGTTTGATAAAATCTTTGTTGATGCCTGCCGATCGCAAAATCCGTGTACTTGTGGCCAAGCCCGGCCTAGACGGCCATGATCGCGGCGCCAAAGTGATCGCCCGCGCCTTGCGCGATGCAGGCATGGAGGTGATCTACACCGGCCTGCGGCAGACGGCCGAGATGGTGGTCAACTCCGCCCTGCAGGAAGATGTTGATGTAATTGGCCTGTCGATCCTCTCGGGCGCCCACAATGCCATCGTGCCGCGTGTGGGTGAGTTGCTGAAGCAGAACAAAATGGACGATGTACTGCTCCTTGTCGGCGGGATCATTCCAGAACAGGACTTCGCTCACCTGAAGAAGGCCGGAGTTGCGGGAATCTTCAATCCCGGCACCCCGATGGATGAAATCGTCGAATTCATTCGCAAGAATGTGAAGCCACGCGGCGTCGTCGCGGCGCAGTAGCAACTCTTCCGGGCATTTTCCGGAATTCTGAGTGACTTTCGTTTTCTTCTGTTTCCCCCATCCATCACATATACTGGTTGACACCAGCCAATGAGCCGCCTGGACGAAATACTGGCCGCTACGCGCGAACGCGTGAAACGCCTCCGCCACGAGACAAATGTCCGCTCGCTGGAGAAGGCGGCGGCAGCGCACACACCGCGCGGGTTCCGCAAACGCCTGCATGCCATGGCGCAACTCGGGCCCGCCGTGATTGCGGAGCTAAAGAAGGCGTCGCCCTCCAAGGGAGTGATCCGGGGAACGTTTCCTGTTGGCGTGCTGGCGAATCAGGTGGCACGGGCCGGAGCCTCGGCCTTGTCTGTGCTCACGGATGAACCATTTTTTCAGGGATCGCTGGCAAACCTGCTTGAGGCTTCTGCTGCCACCGACCTGCCATGCCTGCGCAAGGATTTCATTGTTGACGAATTCCAAATCCTGGAATCGCGCGCGAACCATGCTGATGCGATCCTGCTGATTCTTTCCGCGCTGGATGACAAGACTTTCCGCAGCCTGCTGGATCGCGCAGAATCGATGGAAATGGACGTCCTGTGCGAAGTGCATGACCAGGACGAGCTGCGGCGTGCGCTGGAGGGTGGGGCCGACATCATCGGGGTGAACAGCCGAGACTTGAAAACTTTTCAGGTCAGTTTGGACACGCTGATGGACATGGCGGAGAGCATTCCCAGCCACGTGCTGAAGATCGCTGAGAGCGGGATTGATAAAGGGTCGGATATTCGTGAACTGCACCAGGCCGGCTATCAGGCATTCCTGATCGGCGAAGCGCTCATGCGCGCGGAAGATCCCGGGCAGAAACTGCA
>JBAIYI010000761.1:0-2094 GCA_037915955.1 Terriglobales bacterium | reverse complement strand
CCCGCCGTGTCACGTGTCGCAGATCCCTCTGGTTTGTCAGGCGGTTGCCAGGCCTCAATCTCCTGCGGCTCTGAGTGCGCGACCAGCACTGAAGTCTGACTCGGCGTGACCTCCGCAGTCGCCACGTTGAGGCGCAATTTTTCTTCAAATCCTGAAGCCCAAGTCATGGCGAGTGCCTTGCCGTGTGCAACCAGGTACGGGTAATAGGCACGTTCGCTCGCCGGATCAATTTGCCATTGCTGCCATGAATTGCCGTCGTCTCGTGAGCGCGCCAGCCACACGCCTGAGTACTCCGTCCACAACAGGTAAAGTGCTCCAGTTTCGTCCCACGCCAAAGGCTCGACCCAGCGGGGAATCGGGATGTGTGACGCAGCTGGTTGAGAGTGAGCCCAGTCTCGCTCGCCAGGGACCGCGCACTTCTTCCACGTCTTGCCGGAATCGGTGCTGACCAGAACGAAATCGGCGCCAGGCGAGAACCGCTCATAGGCCGAGACGGGCACAACACGAACAGCGATCCGGCCGTGCGGGCCTGCAGCCAGATGACTGGAAGCTCCCGCCTCGGCGATCCTTTTCGGCTCCGACCATTTCCTGCCACGGTCCTTGCTTGAGCTGTAATAGATACCACTCGCGTCGTTCCAGATCACGTGCGCTGCCCCATCCGGCGACACAGCCACCCAGGGCCGGTCGACATACTCCTGGCGGGAGAGTGTGGTCCATCTCCAGGTTGCGCCAGCATCATCGCTCGCCCCGACCGCCAGCCGTGTACCGCGCATCTGCTCACGATCAAACACCAGGTTGGCGAAGTAAAGTGCTCCGTTTTTGCGGTCTGTAGCCAGATCGCAATCTGAGTTGCCTACGGCCCCCTGCTCTACCGTTCCGACGCTCACGCGTGACCAGTGATCGCCCCCGTCGGAACTTTTCCATAATTTCGGCGGCCGATTGAACTCGCTCTTGTTGCGTCCATAGCCACAGACAAACAACGCGCCACTCCTGTGTTGCACAATCATCGGCTCGCGCGCGGTGAGGTCGACGATCTTTGTGCGCCCCTCCAGTGCGAGGCCCCGCGGTTGTGCGGCGCCGCCTGCCCCAAGCGCAGTGATCGCGGCGCATATTGCGATGTGACGTTTCAGAAATCGGTTCACCTTCTCGTCCTTCTTTTCCGCCAACCCGACTTTGAGCAGTTCAATTCGAGCAATTGCCAGCCCGCTTCTTACGCGTACGCCGGCAACTCTCTCGCGTCCATCCGCCTACATTGTAAGGAAGCTACAGAATTATTTAGCTGCTTCATCTGGATACATTATGTCTTTCCTCTGTCTGGCAACGCCGACACATCTCAGGTCACCAAACCATGTAAAGGATCAACACAAGGAGGAACAATGTTTTGGGCATTGATGATCCTGTTTCTTGTCCTGTGGGTGCTGGGAATGGTGGGGGTTTTGCAGGTAGGAATGTGGACCTGGCTGTTTGGCGTGGCATTGGTGATCTGCCTGATCGGGCAATTCACAATCGCCAATCGTTGGCCGGCGCAGTCGCGGCGATGAGTTAATCTACGCCAGTCCCGATACAGGATAGATCCCACACAAGAACAGAAAACAGCTGTGATCCTGGCTCACGCGCGGCGGCAGCGGAGCTGGTCCCTCAGCACTCGCCATCACTTGCGCTTCGCTCGCTCCGGCTCGGCATTCGGGATGGGTCCCTTCAGAGGGAGAGATGTTGACAGGGAGCCAGCGGTCCCGCCAAGGACACGTTTTCAGCGCAGAATGCAGATCAGCCCGCTACGCGTTCGATCTCGTCGACCGCGTCCTGCGGCAGCTCAATGTCGCGGCTGGCCAGGTCCTGCCGCATATGTTCTTCGCTGGAAGTGCCGGTGAGCGGCAGCATTCCGACCTGGCGGGCGAAGGCGAAGATGATTTGGGCCGGGATGGCGTTGTGGCGGCGGGCAAGGCCGGCGACCAGTTGCGATCGCACGACTTCAATGTTGGCGGTGAGCAGGGAGAAGCCCTGATAGACGATGTTCTGCTGCGCGCAGAAGGCGCGGACGCGGCGGTCCCATCCGGTGCGGGCGAAGCAGCGGTTCTGGACGAAGCTGGGTAG
>JBAIYI010000684.1:0-7741 GCA_037915955.1 Terriglobales bacterium | reverse complement strand
TCCGGCTTCCTGCACGATTAGCACGCCGGCAGCGGTGTCCCAGGGATTGAGGTTGAATTCCCAGAACGCGTCATAGCGTCCGCAGGCGACGTAACAGAGATCGAGCGCGGCTGAGCCGGCGCGACGCACACCATGTGAGCGCAGCGTGAGCTGGTGGTAGAAATGGATGTTCGGGTTCTTGTGGCGTTTATGGCTGGGAAAACCGGTGGCATTGAGGCTTTCGACGAGTCGCGATGTCTTTGAAACCCGGGCACGATTGCCGTTCAGTGTGGTCCCGCTTCCCTGTGCGGCCGCGAACATCTCCTGGCGCGTGGGATCGTAGATTACGCCGGCGATGCGTTCGCCCTTAAAGTCGAGTCCCAGCGAGACGCAAAAGACCGGGTAGCCGTGGGCGAAGTTCGTGGTTCCATCCAGGGGATCGATGTACCACTTGTAGTCGCTGCCGGTATCGTTCCGGCTGCCTTCTTCGCCCATGAGGTCATGGTCCGGCCACAGTTTGCGGATGCGGGAGACCAGAAATTCTTCGGAGGCACGGTCGGCTTTGGTTACCAGATCGGCGTCGCCCTTGTACTCAATGGCGACATGGCCGAAAAAAGACACGAGCAGACCTCCGGCTTCGCGAGCCAGATCCTGCATGGGAAGTATAAAATCGTGGGCTTGCTGCGGCATTAACGGGGTCGGCGCCCGTTATCTTCAGCGATGTACATGATTTCGTGCTTGAAGATGAACAGATTGGGAACGCCCTCGCGAGTGAGGCGGATCATGTTCGAATCGTAATACTCCACCCAGCCGCGGAAGGTCTCGCCGGAAAGCAGCTTTACCATCACAGGCGTCTGCTTCTCACCCAGAGACTTCAGGTAAGCCGGCTCCATGCCGGTTTCGTCAGGTGGTGGGGTCTTGGCCGGTTTTTTCCCGGAAAATGCTGGAGCGCTCGCACGGAAAGCCATGGAAGACATTCTAGCGTGAAAGGTTGAGTTTGGCACCCCGGAGATTCGACTTAAAAGCGTGACTAAAGGACACAGCGTCTTACGATTGCCAAAATTGCCAGGATTGCCAAGATCGTCGAGATTGAAAGCCAGAAGACTCAAAATCCCATAGCGCGCGTTGGCCAGCTCGGTTTTAAGTCCAGAGAAAGATCCAACGACTGCATTCTTCAGATTCTGGCAATTCTGGCAATCCTGGCAATTCGCTTCACTTGGCGGGCGCCGTGAAATATCCGGCGCGATGGCGCACCTGATAAGGCTTCCCTTCAGGATCTTTCTTCGCGACTTCCACTTTGATCCGGCGAAAAGGCGAGTCAGAGAGCTTGCGGGTGGGATAGTAGGCGACCAGATATTGCGTGCGAAGCTCCTGGCTGACCTGCTGAAACGCGTCGTCCAGTTCGCCGACGCTCTCGGCGTAATAATATTTGCCGCCGGTGTCTTTGGAAATCTGGATCAGGGCGTGTTCGCCGCCCAGGTTGCGGCCGGCGTCGGCTTCCACAGGCACCACAATAATGCTGTACACAATGGCTTCAGCCTGCTGGGCACGCTTCAAGGCCGCCTGATAATCGGCTTTGCTCGTGGTGTCACCGCCATCGGTGATCAACACCAGCACCTTGCGCCCCTCGCGATCCATCAGGGCTTCAGAACCAAGAAAGATCGCGTCATAAAGTGAAGTCCCGGGCCCAACATGGAGTGCGTCAATGCCGCGATCGATGCGTCGCAGGTCAGGAGTAAACGGCGTCACCTGATCAATGTTGGCAGTAACCTGAAACACGCTCAGGTGGTCCACCGGACGCACGATGGACCGGGCAAATTTCTTGGCGGAGACCACCTCCAGTTTGAAGTCGCGCTCTGTACTGGGGCTGGTATCCACGGCCAGGACAATGCTCAGGGGAAGCTCGGATTCGCGATCGAAAACTTTGATCTCCTGCTCCTGTCCGTCTTCGAAGATCTTGAAATCATCCTTGGAGAGGTTCGCGACGGGAGCGCCATGCGAATCGGTGACCGTGGTGAAGACGTTCACCAGCCGGACGTTCACGCGGTAAACGGGTTCCTGCGGCTTTTCCTGGTCGGGCGCAGGGCGACGCGGCTCCTGCGCGACAACGCTCAGCGCGAGCATAAGCAGGCAGGCAACACCGAACCGTTGGGGCACAGCTGGCGTCATCTTCATAGTTTGGGCTCAGGTATTCTGACCAGCTTAGATGCAATCGGCATGGAAAGGTTATTTTCCCTTCCGGATTTCTTCCGGGAATGGCTCGCCATCGGCCCAGACGGCGCCGTCGTCAAAATACTCTTTCTTCCAGATGGGGACGGTCTTCTTCAGGGTGTCAATCAGCCATCGGGAGGCCTCATAGGCGGCTGCGCGATGCGCTGAGGCTACGCCAATCAGCACGCTGGTTTCGCCAATCTCAAGCCGTCCCAGCCGGTGCACCAGCGCGACGTCACGTACTTTGAAGCGTTCCAGGGCCGCATGGGCCAGCTTCTCCATTTCGTTGAGGGCCATGGACTCGTAAGCTTCGTAATCGAGGTACAGAGTGCGCCTGCCGCGGGTGTTGTTGCGGACCACACCGTCGAACAGGATTACCGATCCATCTTCGGCATGGGAAAGAGATTGGCGCATCTTGGCGCCATCAATCGGCTCGCGAACAATGGCACAGTGCTCGGAGCGCAGTTCCTGAGCCGCAGTGGTCGTCTGTGAGCCTCCGCTGACGGGCGGCAAGAGCCCGACCTCGTCACCCTCATGGAGTTCTGAAGAGACTGCCGCGTATTCCTGATTGATGGAGCAGGCGATGGATCCGGAGAGCCCACGGATTGCGGCAAACTGGCCGGAATAATGGTCCATTACGGCGGAAAGGCGCGCGCCGGGGTCGAGGGTCAGGTAATCCTCAGAGCGCCCGACAATGTCCTTAAGCTGGCCAAACAGAAGCACGTGGATGCGCATTTTGTTCTTAGGATACCTAAAGTTCGATCCGCCTTGAGACGTTTGTGCCATTTTGGAACGATTCAGGTTACGTTCGTGTCAAATCTTGCAAAGCAGCGAACCCTCTGCGTTCTACCGGCGTCTAATAAAGCAAGCAGCAATCAGGCTGCGAGCGCAGTTTACGATTCATCCGGAACAGAACGCAGACTGTTCCGGATTTTTTTGTGCTCAATTGTAAAGCTCATGTAAAGAATGCGATTGGCAGCTCATTCTTGCAACGTTCTGGCAGTCTTACCCGATAATTTAGCGGACAGGAAGCCCCAGGCGCTGGGTCAACGTCAAGGTGGCCACACGGAATTGCTGAGGGTCATTGGCGAAGGTGGCCTGCCCACCGGAATACGCCGCCAGCCGAGCTAAAAGCTGTCTCTGCGAATCGCCGTCGGCGTTCAATCCCACACAATCGATCCTCACTCCACTGATCTGGGAGGTAACGGGCAGTTCTTCTTTGTTGTTAGAGCTGTTTCCATCGGAAATCACCAAAAGCACGCGATTGGAATTCTTGCCAATACGCTTTAAGTGCCCAGCCGCAAAGGCAATTCCATCCAGCAACGCCCTGCCTGAGCGGGGACGCAGCGTGCTCATGGCCTGCTCCAGCAGCGCATCGTTGGCAGTGAGGTCCTGCTCGAAATCAAGCTGATTGCTGAAGACCAGGATCGCCGCTTCGTCGTCCGCGCGCAGATGGCTGACAATCTCTTTCAGCGTGGCAATGATGGTTGGGCGATTATGGTTGGTCAGCAGCGAGGTCTGAATCAGGATTCCCAGTGAAAGCGGTGCTGTTGGCGCCGAAAGCTGGAGACGCGGCTGGTACACTGGCTCTGGCGTGCGGCGGGGCACCGCATCGGAGCTTGATGCAGCTGGTCTGTTTGCGGCCGCTGGATTCGGGGACGGAGTGTTCTTCGCGATAACGGCAGGATTCTGCGCTGAGCCGGCATTGGTCGCGGCACCGGTTGAACCAGCCATTTGGGCATGTTTACCAGCGCTCACTGAAGCCGGGGCATTCGCCGCTACGGTGGCCGTAGCAGCGGTCTGCAACGTCCCTGAAGGCACAACGGCCGCGGCCAGGAACCTGTTCCAGTCCCCATCATTCCCGCCTGCTTTGCGGTACTGTTTGCGGGCAAATTCGGCAATCGGAGAGCCCTGCGAAGTTCCCTGCGTCAGGTTGACGGCCCGCGCCAGATACAAGAACGCACTCTGCTGATCAGGGTCTTTGCTGTTCAACAGCGCCAGCCCCAAAGCGTAAGCGTATTGAGGATTTCCCGGATCAACCGCCACGGCCTGCTGCAGGGGCGTGCGAGCCTGTTGATACTCTTCTTCTTCAACGTAGGCAAGACCCAGAGTGCCATTCAGCCGCGACTCAACTCTCCGCCTCAAGGCGGCAAAATCCTGCGGTTCCATGCCTTCAGGTTTGTGAAGTTGTTCCAGGCCGATCAATGCTGCCTGAGCAGCAATGACTTTCTGGCTGTGCCTGCTCTTGTTCTTATTCCTGCTTTTCGCAGGAGCCGAAGCAGGCATAGTTCCCTGTTCTTCCAATGCGGCCTGCGCAACCGGATTTCCGGGATCGAGCTTCAGCAGTTCCAGTGCTCTTTCCTGCACGTGACGCACGCTGCCCATGCGCAGGTAGTCCCAAATCAGGACTTCCAGGGCGTCCTGGCGAAGAATACTGTTTTGAGCCACGCTGAGATAGCGTTCAAGCCCGGCAATCTGCTCGGCGATGCGCGGCTGCTTCATGGCATCAGCGTAGGCTTCCACTGCGTTGGCCTGTGCGCCTGCGGGAGAGGCCCAAAATAAACCAGCCACGAGCATCCCCAGACTGCAAAACAAGTTGGCTCGCCGTTTCCCTGCGCTCTGGCCGTTCATCCGTCACCCCAACTGCGAAAAGATTGTGCTGATCTGGTTGGATGCCCACACCAAAGCTGCTGCTGGCCAAAGCTTTGCCTTAACTCTTTGGTACGAAGCTAGGGAGTATGAAGCTCGGGAAAATCGAAAAACAAAGGGTGCGCTTTTCAACGCACCCTTTTGACTTAAGACTTTGCTCGGGTTAGACGCTGGTCAGAACCTTCTCCCGGGTTTCCGCGTCCTGCCGCTCTTCCTGCTTCGAACTCGGCAGAGCGATGGCCAGCACTTCTTCAATCGTGGTGACGAAGTGCACGTTCACGCCTTCCACTTGTTCCGGCGTCAGGTCTTCTTCCACGTTCATGCGGTTCTCCGCCGGGAAGATGATGTCCTTGACCCCGGCCCGCTTGGCAGCGAGAAATTTCTCCTTCACGCCGCCGATCGGGAGTACGTTGCCACTCAGCGTGATTTCGCCGGTCATGCCCGTAAGCGGATGCACCGGACGATCACACAGCAGCGAGACCAGCGCCGTAACCATCGTCACACCTGCGGAAGGCCCATCTTTCGGGATCGCGCCTGCCGGCACGTGGACATGTATGTCGTGGTCCTTGAAGAACTCGTCACTGATGCCCAGATTCGCCGCGTTCGAACGAACCCATGTGAGCGCGGCCTGCATGGATTCACGCATGACCTCACCCAGCTGGCCGGTCATGTTGAAACCGCCCTTGCCCTTCATCTTGTTGGCTTCAACAAACAGGATGTCGCCGCCGGAGGGCGTCCACGCCAGGCCCACGGCTACGCCAGGACGCTTGGTACGTTCGGCAATTTCGGTGTCAATGCGGATCTTGATCCCGCCCAGGAATTCCTGGACCGTCTCACGCGTCACCACCAGCTTGTCCGTCTTGCCTTCGGCAATTCGGCGCGCCTGCTTGCGGCAGAGCGTTCCGATATTGCGTTCCAGGTTGCGGACGCCGGCTTCACGGGTGTAATGCCGGATGACAAATCGTACTGAGTCTTCCGGAATTTCAATCTGTTCCGCCGTCAGCCCGTTCTCCTCAATCTGCTTCGGGATGAGGTAACGGTGCGCGATGTGATACTTGTCGTCCTCGGTGTAACCCTGGAGTTCGATGATCTCCATGCGATCACGCAACGGCTCTGGAATCGTGTCCAGCATGTTCGCCGTGCAGATGAACAGCACTTTCGAGAGATCGAACGGCACGTCCAGATAGTTATCGCGGAAGGTAGAGTTCTGTTCCGGATCCAGCGTCTCCAGCAGCGCCGATGATGGATCGCCGCGGAAATCGCGCCCGAGCTTGTCTACCTCATCCAGCACGAAAACCGGATCGTTAGTCTCCGCGCGACGAATACCCTGGATAATCTGTCCGGGCAATGCGCCAATATAGGTCCGGCGATGGCCGCGAATTTCAGCTTCATCGTGCACGCCGCCCAATGAGAGACGCACAAACTTGCGCTCCAGAGCGCGTGCAATCGAACGTCCCAGTGAAGTCTTGCCTACGCCCGGAGGTCCAACGAAGCAGAGGATTGGCCCCTTCATGTTCGGCTTCAAACGCCGGACAGAGAGGTAATCCAGGATACGGTCTTTTACCTTCTTCAGATCATAGTGGTCCGCATCCAGAATCTCATGAGCTTTTGTAATGTCCACCTCAACGCCGCTCGACTTTGCCCACGGCAGCACTGCCAGCCATTCAATGTAATTGCGAGTGACGGAGTAATCGGCGGCCATGGGTGACATCCGACCCAGCCGGCTCAGTTCCTTGAGCGCTTCCTTCTTTACTTCTTCCGGCATGCCGGCCGCTTCGATCTTCTGTTTCAGGTCTTCCACATCGCGCTGGGCTTCGTCCTGCTCGCCGAGCTCTTTCTGGATCGCCTTCATCTGCTCGCGCAGGTAGTACTCGCGCTGCGATTGCTGCACCTGGTCCTGAACTTCCGTCTGGATCTTGTTGCGCAGCTGCTGGACTTCCAGCTCCTTCGCCAGATGCTGATTGATGGCTTTGAGACGGCGATATATGTCAGCCGTTTCCAGAATTTCCTGTTTGTCTTTGGTAGAAAGGAACGGCAGAGAGGACGCGACGAAGTCCACCAGACGTCCGGGCTCTTCAATGTTGATCGCCACGGTCTGCAGTTCGTCTGATAGGGTCGGCGAGCCAGCTACAATCTGCTGGAACAGTGTGAGAACGTTACGCTGCAAAGCTTCAATCTCGGGTGACGCTTCGCCCGCAGCTTCCTCTTCTTCCGGTAGAAATTCCACATTGGCGCGCATGAATGGCGTGAGCTGGGTAAATTCGCCCAGCTTGCCGCGCTGCAACCCTTCGGTAAAGACGAAGAGGCTCTGGTTCGGCATCTTCACTACTTTGTGCACCGTGGCCAGCGTTCCAATGTTGTAAAGGTCGGTGGGCTGGGGCGAATCCACACGGGCTTCGCGCTGGGCTACCACCAGGATGGTCTTCTCGTCGCCCAGGGAATTAATCAGGTTAATGGAGCTTTCGCGCCCAACCGTGAGCGGCAGAACCGCATGCGGGAATAAGACGGTATCCCGGACCGGAAGGATCGGCACACCCTTCTTTTCGCCCTCTAAGAGCTCTCTTTCAGGCTCCGAAGATCCTTGTAAAGGATTGATAGTATTGGGAGTTTCAGATGCCATAATTAATCCTTGATAATGATACGCTCACATATTGATGACTTGGTCCTAAGGAAAGATGCAAACGTCTCCGGACGGTTCGTCCCACAGCAATCGGCGGATTCTACTCCAGCCATGACAACCCCCGCAAATTACTACCAGCCACCCCGGCAACTGCTTTAGTTGTGGTGCAACCGTCTTAACGCTGCACGCCTCCGCGGAACGCTTTATCGAGTGTCAGGGGCAATGCGGAACCTGTCAGTGAAATCGGTCACACTTGCATGCCTCAGCTTTTGCCGACTTTGG
>JBAIYI010000765.1:0-3815 GCA_037915955.1 Terriglobales bacterium | reverse complement strand
CCTTCCGCTCAACCCATTACACTTGTGAGTGAAATGAACATCTTATCCCTTGGTGTTGCGCTCATCGTTGCCATGACTACTCTAAGTTCTCCCGCTCCCGCCGCGCCCGCTGCCGCTTTTGGCCCAGATAATCCTTTCTACGCGCCCAGCAAGCTGCCATTCCAGGCGCCTCCGTTCGACAAGATCAAGGACGAGGATTACCAGCCCGCCATTGAGGCCGGCATGGCCGAGCAGCAGAAGGAGATGAAGGCCATCGCCGATGACGCGGCCGCGCCAACGTTCGACAACACGTTTGTCGCCATGGAAAAGAGCGGGCAACTGCTCAAGCGCGCGACGGAAGCGTTCTTCGCCGTGGTGAGTGCGAACAGCAATCCCGCGCTGCTAAAGACGCGCGAGGCTGTGGCGCCCAAGCTGGCCGCGCATCAGGACGCCATATATCTCGACCCGAAGCTGTTCAAGCGTGTGGAGACCATCTACAACGAGCACAAGTCGCTCAAGCTCACTCCGGAACAGCTGCGGCTGGTGGAACACCAGTATGACGAGTTCGTGCACGCTGGAGCCAAACTCAGCGACGCGGAAAAGACGGAGCTGAAGAAGGTAAATGAAGAGCTGGCGAGCCTGTCGCAGACGTTTGTCAGCAAGCTGCTCGCCGCCACCAAGGCCGGAGCGTACGTCACCGCAGACAAAGCCGCGCTGGCCGGCCTGACTGACGCGGAGATCAAAGCCGCGCAGCAGGCCGCGGCGGCCCGCAAGGCGGAAGGCTACGCCCTTCCTCTTCAGAACACCACGCAGCAACCCGTGCTAACTTCGTTGACCAACCGCTCCACGCGCCAGGCGATCTTCGAAAAATCCTGGACTCGCGCAGAACACGGCGACGCCAACGACACGCGCGAGACCATCGCCAAAATCGCGCAGCTGCGAGCGCGGAAGGCCAGGCTACTGGGATTTGCCGACTTTGCCGCATGGAAGCTGACCGACCAGATGGCCAAAACACCGGACGCTGCGCTCAAGTTCATGGACCAGCTTGCGCCGGCAGCCGCGGCACGCGACGCCGCCGAAGCGAGGGACATCCAGGCGCTGATCGACAAACAGAACGGGGGCTTCCAGCTTCAGCCCTGGGACTGGGAGTTCTACTCCGAGCAGGTGCGCAAGGCGAAATACGACCTGAATGAAGACGATGTCAAACCCTATTTCGAACTGGACAACGTGCTCCAGAATGGCGTCTTTTACGCCGCCCATCAGCTCTACGGACTCACCTTCAAAGAGCGCAAAGACATTCCCGTTTACGCTCCGGGCATGCGCGTCTTTGAAGTCTTCAATGCCGACGGCAGCTCGCAGGCGCTCTTCTACACCGATTACTTCAAGCGCGACAACAAGCAAGGCGGCGCATGGATGACCGGCTACGTGGAGCAGTCGAAGCTCATGAACACCAAACCGGTGGTGGCGAATGTCTGCAATTTTGATCCGCCTGCGCCGGGCGAGCCCGCCTTGCTCACGTCAGACAACGTGACCACCATGTTCCACGAGTTTGGTCACGCGCTGCACGGCATGTTCTCCAACACCGAATACCCCACGCTGTCGGGAACAGCTACCGCGCGCGACTTCGTGGAGTTTCCATCGCAGTTCAACGAGCACTGGGCGCTCTATCCTTCGATCTTTGCGAACTACGCCAAGCACTACAAAACCGGCGCGCCCATGCCCAGGGACCTGGTAGAGAAAATCCGCAAGGCCAAGACCTTTAACGCCGGATACAAGATGACCGAACTGCTGGCTGCCGCCCAGCTCGACATGAAGTGGCACACGCTGCCGCCGCATGCGGGCTTGCAGGAGGCCGATAAGTTCGAAAAAGACGCACTGGAGCAGATCCATCTCTGGATCAGCTATACGCCACCGCGCTATCGCTCCAGCTATTTCGCGCACATCTGGGGAAGCGGTTATTCCGCCGGATATTACGCCTACATATGGACGGAGATGCTGGCCGACGACGCCAACCAGTGGTTCCAGGAGCACGGCGGGCTGACGCGCGCCAACGGTGACCGCTTCCGCAACATGGTGCTTTCACGCGGCAACACTGAGGACCTGGAAAAAATGTACGAGACGTGGCGCGGCAAGAAGCCCAGCATAGAACCCATGCTTGAATATCGCGGGCTCGCAGCCGGCAGCGCGGCGAAATAGCCAGTCTGCAAATTGGTCGGCAGACGATGGTGTGGGTGCGAATTTCACATTGAGGCCCGACGCATGGCTATTGAACTGTCGAAGCAGGTGCGTGCTGACGCAGCCGCGTCCCTGCAGCGTTATTTCCGGGAGAACATGCCGGAACCTCTCGGCGATCTGGGAGCAGAACTCTTGCTTAACTTTTTTATCGAAGAGATTGGGCCGGCGATTTACAACCGGGCAATCACTGACGCGCAGGCACGAATGCAGCAACGCGTATCGGATCTGGACAGCGAACTCTACGCTGAGCCGTTTCAGTACTGGCCGAACCAGGACCGCAAGCGCAAGAGCCGGAAATGACAACTCAAGCCGATTTTCGGCTGCCCGCCGCTGCCGCGGATTTGGCCCTCAGTTCAGCTATCTTCGATAAATCTGCGGCATCGGTGAGCACTTCACGCAGAACGTTGTCGATGCTCCCAACGGCTTCGCGCACCGCTTGAGTGGCTTCAGGATCGGACAGGTAAGTTACGCATTCAATCGCCTGCAGGGAATTGCGAATCCTGTCATTCATTGCCAGGATGAGTTCAAAGCGCTTTAGCATTTCCTGCTCCCGGCGTTCCACGCCGCGCTGCCAGAGCCAGACCACCGCAAAGGTGATCAGCGCTGAGATGACACTTCCAACCAGGCGCAGCGGCCCCGTGTGATGCAGCCAGTCATCATAGACGAGCCACTGTATGGCGAGTGAAACCACAAGCACCAGGAAAGATGAGAACAGGGAATAGAAGAGGAATTTTTTGTTCAATAAGAGAAAGACGGCAGAGGACCGCGGGGGTTTTCGCTCTTCAGCCATGCAGAACACCAGATCAAATCCTAACATCCTGAGTTTCTGCAGGCCAGCAGCTCTGAAAGGGGGATGCGCGTTGATGAACCTCTTTGGCACATCTCGGCGCTCCTGCTCTAAAGCAGGCTAGCTTTACACTTCCCAACCATTGAGCATGCCTCAGTGAAGCACTGGCGGGGCGCCTACCCCGGAGTCCCCGCCGTGTGAGAACCGTCCAGCGTCCCCGCAACGATAGAACCTGGGCGGTCTCTCATTCGGTAACAGGCAGCGATCGCTTGGCGCGGCGGCACTTCCGGCCTTTCTAATGCATCCGCCCCAGACGAGCGCAAGCACGACAGGAGAAGGTTTCCGCAGTTCAAATCACAGCCGACAGGGCTGGCCCAGCAGTGGGTCGCGAGCGGCGGAGGGAGAAGTGTCTTTCGGATGACAGGTCTTCTATGACAGGCCCAGGGCGAAAAAAAAAAATCGGGATGATGGAAAAAAGGATAGAGCGGCAACTGCTGCTTTTTGGCGTGATGATTGCTTTCGTTCTGGCGGCGATCATTGTTGCGCTGGCCGCATCATTCAGGAAATGAGCGGCAAGCTTCAGAGCGAAAACGGCGTTGGCGAATCGCTGTGGAACGCCCCCGGTTAATTGACGCTGTTGGTACGAGGCTCGGAGTCATCATCTTTATCCTCCACCTCCTCTGAGGATGACGCGAGCGCCAAGGCGATTTCAATAGTTCGCAGCAGACTGGTGGAGCCCTCCAGTTTGCTCAGGAAGCTGTCCGCGACGGATGCGCCCTGTGGAACTTCATTCAAACCGGAGATGATGATGATG
>JBAIYI010000504.1:0-4314 GCA_037915955.1 Terriglobales bacterium | reverse complement strand
TATCTCCGCCGGTGTCCTGGGCCAGGGACAGGGTTGCGCCCAGAAGCAGCGTGATCGCCAATGTCAAAAGCTTCTTCATTTCGTTTCTCTCCAATTCAGAATTCGTGCTGGGGCATTCTTACTGGGGCCTGTGCTAGTGAACACGGGATTCGGTTGAGAGTTCCGGGAAACAATTGAACCACAGAGGGCACAGAGGCAACAGTGGAAAATCGGGAGATTGGCCACAGACGAGCACGGATGAACACGGACTCGGAAAGATTGCCAAACCGCAGGTCTGGATAGCCCCGTGAAGATCGGTATTTTATGGGTGGCGTTTTGGTTTGGCTGTGTGTAAGATGCCGCGGCGATACGCTCATGTCTCTCACCATCCGCGTCCTGGTGTCGCTCATTTTCGGACTTGTTCTGGGCCTGGTGATTCTTGCGCATCCCGCGCCGGCGCTGCTGAAGTTTGTCGATTTCGTCGAGCCCATCGGCACACTTTGGGTGAATGCGATCCGGATGACAGTGATTCCGCTGGTGGTATCGCTGCTCATCACGGGCGTGGCCTCCTGCTCCGATCTGCGGATGATCCGCAGGATCGGATGGCGCACGGTGGCTTCGTTCCTTGCCTTATTGGCCCTGGTGGGCGCCATAAGCCTGCTGATTGTTCCTCCGCTCTTCGCCTGGCTGCACATGGACCCGGCAACCACGGCGATTTTACGCGGCAAAACCAGCGAGGTGATGGCTTCAGCTTCCGCGGTTCCCGGCTTTCGTGAGTGGCTGGTCAGCGTAGTCCCCACCAATCCGGTGAGAGCGGCCAGCGAAGGGGCCATGCTCCCGCTCGTGGTTTTCGTCCTCGCATTTGCCCTGGCGCTGCTAAAAGTCGCTGCCGACCGGCGCGAGACCGTGCTCAATTTTTTTCAGGGACTGGGCGACGCCATGCTCATCATCGTCCGGATCATTATTGAGCTGGCGCCCATCGGCGTGTTTGCGCTGATGCTGCCGGTAGCCAGCCGGATAGGACTCTCCGCAGCCGGTGCCCTGGGATACTACGCGGGAGTCTCCGCGGTAGCTCAACTGCTGGTGATCCTTCTTCTCTATCCGGTAGCGCTTTTAGGGCGCATTCCTTTGTCGCGGTTTGCGCGCGCTCTGTTTCCCGCACAGGCCGTGGCCGTGAGTTCGGCTTCTTCGCTTGCCTCGCTGCCTGCGCTGCTGGAGGGTAGCGATCAGAAGCTCCGGCTTCCCCGGAGCGTGACCGGCATGGTGCTCCCATTGGCTGTTTCCACCTTTAAGATTGCCACGCCGACGATCTGGCTTGTAGCCGCGGTGTTCCTGGGGCATCTCTATGGAGTACGGCTTGGCTTTACGCAGCTTTTGGTTATCTGCGTGACCTCAATCCTGACCAGCTTCAGCCTGCCCGGGGTGCCACACGGGTGGCTGCTGATCATCACTCCCCTGGTGGTGACCATGGGAATTCCGGCGGAAGGCATTGGGCTTTTGATGGCTGTGGACGCCATTCCCGATATTGTTGCGACCGTGCTGAATGTGACCGGCGACATGGTGGCGGCAAGCATCGTCTGCCGCGATCAGGAGGCGGAAGAACTGACGGAAACCGTTGCCGTGAGCACCTAGTGGTCAGCATGAACTCAGGAAAAGGTTTAGAATGCTTTCGCTTTGCGGAGTGAGTCTGAGGTAAACGATGAAGAAAATCAGTGTGACCGTGAATGGAACCACGCACCAGAGTGAAGTTGAACCCCGGCTGCTGCTGGTGCACTACCTGAGAGACGTGCTGGGTCTCACCGGCACGCACGTGGGCTGCGAGACCTCACTCTGTGGGGCGTGCACCGTAATGGTGGACGGCCAGGCGGTGAAAAGCTGTACCATGCTTGCCGCGCAGGCGGACGGCTCCAGCGTGACGACGGTGGAAGGATTGGCGGCCAGCGGACAGCTGCATCCGGTGCAGCAGGCCTTCTGGGAGCACCACGGACTGCAATGCGGATACTGCACGCCCGGCATGATCATGGCAACAGCGCAGATCCTGGCGCGCAATCCTGATCCCAGTGAAGAAGAGATTCGCCACGGCCTCGAGGGAAATTTGTGCCGCTGCACGGGGTATCAGCATATTGTCCAGGCAGTGCAGTGCGCGGCGAAAAAGATGAAGGGCAAGCAGGCGGTGGCGGCGAGGTGAGGGCTTTTTTCCATGTCGCTCCGCTGGCGCTGGGCTTTTCTTGTCGCTCCGCTACGCTGCGCGACGGCCTACGGCGTGCGGAATGTTCTTTTGGCAATGCTACCCAGCCCTTATCCCTCAGCTCGCTTGCGCTCGCCTCGGGAACGGACTGGGGTAACTGATGCCGCGCCTACGGCGCTGGGGTATAGACAGTTTTGACGGAGTCGCAACTCCCGTTAGCAGTATCGGGAATCGGCTGTTCAAGAATTAAGCAGTATCGCAAATGGTTCCCGAGGTGGGGAGAGCGGGTCGGCACAGATGAACACAAACGAGCACGGGTGAAAACAATGAAGAAAGTATCAGCTCTTAACCCGCTATCTGAAGCCGCAACACCGTTTAGGGGCTGAATGCTGAGTGCTGAATGCTGATGTGCTAGCCAGCACAGACAACAAAGTTCATACGAAACACACGAGGGCATCATGGCAGAACGGTACATCGGAAAGAGCGTAAAGCGCACCGAAGATCCCCGGATGATCCAGGGGCTGGCCCACTATGTTGACGACATTAAGCTGACGGACACGCTGCATGCAGCGTTCCTGCGCTCCATCCACGCGCATGCGCGGATCAAGAGCATCGACGTAAGCGAAGCGCAGAAGCTGCCCGGCGTGGTGGCCGTCTATACCGGTAAGGACATTGCCCAGAAGCTGGGCCCGGTGCCGTGCGGCGCGGCCATTCCGGACATGAAAGTTCCGGACCATCGCGTGCTCGCCACTGAAAAAGTTTATTGGGTAGGCCACCCCGTGGCGGTGGTGGTTGCGACGAGCAAGTACATCGCGCGCGACGCCGTAGACCTGATCCAGGTGGATTATGACGAGCTGCCGGCCGTGGTAGACGAAGAGAAGGCCGCCGACCCAAAGAGCCCTGTCATCCATGAAAAACTCGGCTCCAACATTGCCTACAAGCTCACGGCGGGGGAAGGCGACATCGAAGCCGCGCTGAAGTCAGCTGACAAGGTGGTGAAACAGAAGATTCTGCATCGCCGGCTGGCTCCCATTCCCATGGAGCCGCGCGGCGTGCTGGCGCGCTACTATCCGGGCGAGCAGGAACTCACGCTCTGGACCTCTACGCAGATTCCGCACCTTGCGCGCACACAGGTATCGCTGATGCTGGGCATGCCGGAGAACAAGCTGCGGCTGATTGCACCGGAAGTGGGCGGCGGGTTTGGCTCCAAGCTGAACGTCTATGCCGAAGAAGCCGTGCTGGGCTACTGCTCCATGCAGCTGGGCAAGCCGGTGAAGTGGATTGAAGGCCGGCGCGAAAACATACAGGGCACCATCCACGGACGCGGCCAGACCGGCTACATAGAGATTGGCTGCAAGAAAGACGGGACCATCACCGGGTTCCGCTACAACGTGTTTGCCGACATGGGATCGTACTTCCAGTTGCTGACGCCGGCGATTCCAACGCTCACCGGTCTGATGCTTTCCGGCTGCTACAAAATTCCGGCGATCCAGATGAACGTGACCGCTACGTTCACCAACAAGATGTCCACCGATGCATACCGCGGTGCGGGGCGACCCGAAGCTACCTATGTTATTGAGCGTGCGATGGACCTGGTGGCCGCCGAATTGAAGATGGATCCGGTGGAAGTGCGGCGCAGGAACTTCCCTGCTCCGTTTGATAACAATTCATTCAAGACCGCGACTGGGCTCTTCTACGACAGCGGAAACTACCAGGCCGCGCTGGATAAAGCCCTGAAGATGGCCGACTACACCAAGCTGCGCGACGAGCAGCAAAAGGCGCGCAGTGAGGGCCGGCTGCTGGGCATTGGCGTTTCCACTTACGTGGAAATCTGCGCCATGGGGCCTTCTCCGGCGCTACCCGCAGGCGGATGGGAGTCCGCCACGGTGCGCATTGAGCCCACCGGCAAAGTCACGATTCTTACCGGAGCTTCACCGCATGGCCAGGGCCAGGAAACTTCGTTCGCGCAGATTGCGGCCGACGAGTTGGGGGTGGACGTAAACGATGTGACGGTGATCCACGGCGATACCGCGATTGTGCAGTACGGCATCGGCACATTCGGCAGTCGCGCGACCGCAGTTGGCGGTACGGCTGTTTACATGGCGCTGCAGAAGTTGAAAGACAAGGCTTCCAAATTGGCAGCGCAT
>JBAIYI010000155.1:0-3150 GCA_037915955.1 Terriglobales bacterium | reverse complement strand
CAACCGCGAGTATGAAGCCATACTCACTGGTGCAGGGCTGCGGATCACCGGCGCAACGCCGGATGGGACATACGTGGAAATCGTGGAGATCCCCGAACATCCTTACTTCCTGGGCTGCCAGTTCCATCCGGAATTCAAGTCCAAACCGCTTGAGCCGCATCCACTGTTCATCTCATTCGTGAAAGCCTCTTACGAAAATGGCCGGGCACGGCGCGATGCGAGACAGCACGAAGACGTAGAGATGTTCCTGCGCCCGGAACGGATCGTAAGAAGGTAATCGGCCAGGCAATGGAGCAGGCAAACGCATTCAACATGGACGGATTCACCATCGGGGGGCATGCGCTCTTCCTCATCGCGGGTCCTTGTGTGATCGAAAGTGAAGAGCACGTCCTCAAAATGGCGGAGTCGATCAAAGCCGTCACGAAGAAGCTGGGAATGCCCTATATCTTCAAAGCTTCTTACGACAAGGCGAATCGCACGTCAGTCAAGAGCTTTCGTGGACCGGGCATCGCAGAGGGACTGCGCATTTTGCGCAAGGTAAAAGAGCAGACCAGCCTGCCAGTGCTCACTGACGTGCATGAAGCCAAGGACGTGGCTGCGGTAGCGGAAGCCGTGGACGTCGTCCAGATTCCGGCCTTCCTCTGCCGCCAGACTGACCTCCTGGTGCAGGCCGGGCGCCACGCCAAATCCGTAAACATCAAAAAGGGCCAGTTTGTCTCACCGTGGGACATGCGGCATGCGGTCGACAAGGTGCGTGATGCCGGGGGCAAAAACATCTTCCTGACCGAGCGCGGCAGTTCGTTCGGCTACAACAATCTTGTGGTGGACATGCGCTCGCTCGCGATCATGCGGGAATTCACGCCGGTTGTCTTCGACGCCACCCACTCGGTCCAGCTTCCTTCCGCGGGCGCAAAGGGCGAAGCGGTCTCCGGCGGCCAGCCGCAATTCATTCCTCTGCTATCGCGCGCGGCTGTAGCGGCCGGGGTAGACGGCATTTTCATGGACGTGCACGACAATCCGGCGGAGGCGAAATCGGATGGAGCGAATGCGCTCGACCTGAAGCTGCTGGAAGGAGTTCTCAGGGAACTGCTTGCGGTACGCAAGGCAGTGAACGGCTAACCACTTCTTTAATGCTCGTCCGGGAGAGGAACTGTCCTTACATTGGGGCGAGGCCTCTCCAGCTAAAAATGGAACGAGCGCAGCCAAACTTATGGTTGGAGATGCGCTCCAGTCGGCGGAACCGAAACAGCTGCTCCAGTGGGTTGCGCCGTGGTCGTCTCAGAGCCCTTGGCTTTCGCCTTGGCCTGTGCCGCAGTCTCCCTTGCCAGATAATCAAGAACTGCCTCGGTGTCCTCATTGCCCATACGCAGGTTGGGCATGAGAATCTTCTTGTATTGCTCAAACAATGCCGTTGCGATCGGGTCTTTCTCTTCCAGTACCTTGTCGGGCGTCATCACGAACCGTGTAAGCCAGGCGTGGTCGCGCACTGAAGTGACGCCAATAAGGTCTGGGCCGATCTTGTCCCCGTGTCCCACCGTATGGCACGCGCCGCAACGGGTAGAGAAGAAATACTGCCCCTTGTCAAAATCCATCGGCTTTGCCAGCTCGTAGCTTGCTCGCGTTTCCTTGGAACGGTCCTTGTGCGGGTCCATGAAATCATCGAGCATATGGGCCAGGAATTTGGGATTGTCGGTGGCCGAATTTCGCGTCCACTGTCCCGTGGCTTCGTTTCCTACCAGTAATCCAGGCTGGTGGCCGTCACGATTGTTAGGATCCGGATCAGAATAAAGGCCCAGCTTCCTGCCTACGAGTTCAATATCATCTTTCTTGCCCGTCAGGAACAGCCATCCCGGGCCAACATGATACTTCTCCGCGTAATCTTTCAGTACCTCAGGGGTGTCATGCTTGGGATCGAGGGTAATCGAGTAGAAGAAGATGTCCTTCCCCATCCGGTCCCCGAGAATCTTCTGTACCTGGACGAGCCGGGCCGTTTCCAGCGGGCATGAATCAACGCAACGCGTATAAATCAGGTTTACCGCCACGATCTTGCCTTTCAGCAGATCGTCATACAGCTTCACTTTCTTGCCTTCCTGCGTGGTCAGTTCGACGTTGGGGAAGTAATTGGCTCCCCATTTCGAATTGTCCAGCGCAGCCGACCGGGCGCCCTGAAAAACAGCCAGACCTATGCCCAAAACGGCCAAAGCGAGCGCCATCAGCTTAGATTTCATGAACTTTACCCCGCAACTCAGTTCGGTACCCACGGCACGCATTGTATCTAAATCGGAGGGCCGCAGGTTCGCGGCCCTCCAAGGTTTTTGTTACCAAGGTTTACACCTTAGAACGCGGTCGGAGCGATGTCGTCCGGGCTCTCGTAGGTGACGCCCTGAGGACTCGGGATCGGCGTGGGCAGCGGACGCAGGAACGGCGTGCCACCGTTGTCGAGTTCCCAACGCACGAGCATGGCGTTGTCTTCGTGGACCGTATTGTGGCAGTGCTCCATGAACATGCCGCCCCAATCACGGAACTGCATGGTGATGGTCACGCTTCCACCCGGACGCAGACGATAGACGTCCTTGCGACCCTTTTCCCACGCGGGCACGTTGGAAGCGCTGCCGTTGCGGGCCAGGATCTGGCCTTCTTCAAAGTGGATGTGGATCGGGTGATCCCAGCCACCGCCGCCGTTCACCAGCGTCCAGACTTCGCGTGTACCGTAGCTGGGCGCAGCGGAGATGCGGCCGAAGTCGGCGTTCAGCATCGGGCCATTGTCAGTCGAAACACCCCACGGGCCAGGCTGATTGCCCGCGCCGAGGATGAACGAAGAAACCGGATCGTTCTGCGGCTGAGAGGCACCGGAGCCGAACACGAAGGTGCGCTGACGCGCTATTGGAATATTCGAAAGATCCGGGTTGGGGATCATCACGTTCGGAACCTGGCTCTGGTCGGGCTGAGCCGGATTACGGACAACACGGAACTCCAGGAACTTGCCCACGCAAGGATCAGCAGACTTGCCCGCGAGCGCGTCTGACAGCGTGAGGTCCTTGGAAGGCTTTTTGCCGTCCTGGTGTTCGCACAGGTTCACCAGCCACAGCTTGGTGCCGATGGAGTACTTGGAGAAGTCGATCACCCAGTCATAACGTTCAGCGATACCCT
>JBAIYI010000330.1:0-1649 GCA_037915955.1 Terriglobales bacterium | reverse complement strand
TGCATTTACGGTGGCTTTGTCGCCGGCCCGCAGGCAGTGCAGTACGCGAAGAACGCGCTCAAGTCATCCGATGGCGTCAGCAGTACGGTGTACGACGCGGAGCGCAAGCGCCAGGAAGATGCGAATGCCAGCCTGATGTCGGCCAATGGAACGGAGAATCCCTTCCGCATCTGGCGTGAGCTTGGTGAGCTGATGACGAAGAACTGCACGGTCATCCGCTACAACAAGAATTTGAAAGAGACTGACGCCAAGCTGGTTGAGCTGCTCGAGCGCTTCAACAAGATCAACATGGGCGACAAGAGCATGTGGGCCAATACGTCGTTTGTGTTTGCCCGCCAGCTTTACAACATGCTGCAGCTCTCGCGCGTGATTGCGCAGGGAGCCGCCATGCGGGACGAGTCACGCGGCGCGCATTACAAGCCCGACTTCCCCGAGCGCGACGACAAAAACTGGCTGAAGACGACCAAAGCTTACTTCGCTCCGGACGCTGACGAACCGAGGTTTGAGTTTGAGCCCGTGGATATTTCGTTGATACCGCCGCGGCCACGTCGTTATGACATGGCGACATAACGGATTTACCACGAAGGACACAAAGGTGCACAAAGGTTGGTGTTCTGCAAAACCCGAATTGCCTTTGTGGTGCTTCGTGTCCTTTGTGGTTGAAATGTTTTATGGAACAGGAACAGCAAAAACCCAGCGTCGGCTCGCCGGAGTGGTATCGCAACGTCGCGATCGTTTTTTTTCTGATCGGCGGGGTGCTCGCCTGGGCATGGCTCAAGAAGCATGACTGGGTTTATGGCGCGTTTGCCGGCATCACATTGTTGAACGCACTTATGACCACGTTGAAATTTCTTTCGGTACGGGGGACCGGACAATAATGGCAAAGACCGTCATTCTGAAGATCAAGCGGCAGGAAAGCCCGAAAGCCGCGGCGCGTTGGGAAGAGTTTGAACTGGCGTGGAAGCCGGGAATGAACGTGATTTCGGCCATGATGGAGATCGCTGCCAATCCGGTCACGCGGGACGGCAAAGCCACCACCGCCATTGCCTACGATTCCAACTGCCTGGAAGAGGTCTGCGGCTCGTGCGCCATGCTGATCAATGGCCGCGCCCGCATGGCATGCTCCGCCCTGATCGACAAGCTGGAGCAGCCCATTACAGTCGAACCGTTCAGCAAATTCCCGATTGTCCGCGATCTCCAGGTGGACCGCAGTGTGATCTTCGAAAACCTGAAAGCCGTGAAGGCATGGGTCCCCGTGGATGGCACCTACGACCTCGGCTCTGGCCCTCGCATGGCTCCGGTTGAGCAGGAAGAGCGCTATCCGATTTCCCGCTGCATCTCCTGCTGCTGCTGCATGGAGGCCTGCCCGCAGTTCAATGACTCCACCGGATTCGTGGGGGCGGCGACGATCGCACAGGTCAAGCTCTTCAATGAACACCCGACCGGCGCCGCGCTGAAGCAGGAGCGCCTGCGCGCCCTCATGGGCGATGGCGGCATCCAGGAATGCGGCTACGCACAGAACTGCGTGGAGGTCTGCCCCAAGGACATCCCGCTGACCAAGGCGATTGCCGACACTGGCCGCGAGGTGATCAAGCAGGCGTTCAAGGATTTCTTCCGCAGCTAAACACTAATCGGGCCGATCTCAACAT
>JBAIYI010000200.1:0-3896 GCA_037915955.1 Terriglobales bacterium | reverse complement strand
ACGGGTGTCGATGCCTTGGTTTGTGCTTGAGAGGTCGAGTAGTTCGTTATATGTCCCAAACGGGACGATCGACCCTCCTTGAGCAGGCCCTCTCGCTGGAGAGACTGCTCAATGTTGCCCCATACCCTCGGGTTGGGGTCATGCATGGGAAGCAGTAGCTTTGCCTGCTCGGCAATGTATTTCAGGTCCCGTACCAGTTCGCTACAGGCCTTGCACCCCCGCAGGTGCGCTTCCTCTTCCTCATTGCCGCCATTCTCAATGATGTACGGCAGTACCTCTTGAAATTGCTGGCAGTTCATTGTGTTTTTGTCATCCTCTCCCAGTCCCAAACGTGCTTCTCAGCCGCTTGTCAGCGGGCGGCCTTTTCGGCTCTGCTGAGCTTGAGCAGGTCGCGCAGCTTCATGCGCGCCTTGTGCAACTGCGATTTGCTGTTCCCGATGGAACAGCCCATCATCTCCGCGATCTCATTGTGCTCGTATCCTTCCACGTCGTGGAGCACGAAGATGATCCGATATCCCGGGGGCAGGCTTTCAATGGCCCGCTCCAGGTTCACCCTGTCTATGGAACCGGCGAGCACGTTATCGCGCGCGCCGATGTCTTTCTTGGGGCCGTCCTCGTGCTGCGGCTCCAAAGCCTCATCCAGCGATATCTCCGGCAGGCCTTTCTTGCGCAGGTGCATCAGCACCACGTTCACGGCCAGCCGGTGCAGCCAGGTGGAGAAAGCAGACTCGCCACGAAAGGTCGCGATCTTGCGGTAAAGCTGCAGGAAGGCTTCCTGTGTCAGGTCCTCCGCCTCGGCCGTGTTGCCGGTCATGCGCAGACACAGCGAATACACGCGGCGCTTATGCAGGCCATAGAGGGCCTCGAAGCACTCCGCGTCACCGCCCTTGGCCCGTTCGATGGCCTCTGCTTCTGAGATCCCGGATGCAGTGATTTTCTTTGCTTGTGTCAATTTGCCCTTATAAGGCCGCTGCTCCGTAAGATGCGGCCAAGTAGCTGCTATGTTGTACGTCAAGATTTCACCTGGTCCCCAACTTGAATGACTAATGGAACCTAAGTGACGGAACTTTGGTTGCCTGAGCTCCCCCTTGGGCTCAGATAACAGCTACTTCAGACTATTCTTGGGCCCAAATATCCGCAAATTTGTAGGTCGGGAGCCTGCTCACCGTCCCGTCCCAGGTTGCGCTCGCTCGATTTCCGGCATCTAAGGTCACGAGCATGTATTGGGGGCTTGCGTTATGAAAGCATTATCGTGGCCCTGTAATCTGGTGCTGGCTTCGAAAGACCGCCAATCTTCAAGCGAGTACCGGATCGACAACTGCCAGGTGCAGGTCCGCTACCTTTCCGGTGACGCCGAAACCGATTGGCGCACTCTTACCCAGGATGAACTACGCCGGCACTTTGCCCTGAACACTCCCGTGGCCCACTGGCTGCGACGGCGTCCAGCATAGCGAGATCATCGACTCATAGCGCTGGCTGCGCTCCAACCTTCCTGCAGTCGTAGCTCCCTGAAGTATAGAAAGAGTGGGAGCGCCAGCGATACACCGACCGTGAATAGGGCAATGGGAGCGACCCACCTGTGCCGAATCCCCAGTCTCCTCCCCTCGACGTTCACGAAAGCCACAAGGACGAGTGAAGAAACAAGCACGTCCGGCGCAAAGAAAGAGCTAATCCTGTTGACGAAGATCTGCTGGACCAGCAAGCGAAGGTTCAACCCGTTTTCAGCGATCCACGGCACGAATTGACTGTAAGGGAGCAGTAGACCGGGAACACACAGCGCAAAGTAGAGGCTTTTTTCATCGGGGCACCTCAACGCGGCAGAGCATTCTCGCACGGTGCGACCGATCGCTCAGCTATAATTTCGTCATTCCCATGAAGGCTTACGTCACCGTCATGCTCAAGACCACCGTCCTGGATCCCCAGGGCAAGACCATTCAGGGCGCGCTCAAAAAGATGGGCTACAAGGGCGTGGGCGACGTGCGTCAGGGCAAGCTGTTTGAACTCAAGCTGGAAAATGGACTAGACCAAGCCGCCGCGAAAGCCGAGGTCGAGCGCATCGCCAAAGAAGTTCTGACCAACCCGGTGATCGAAGAATTCACTTACCGTCTGGAAGACTGAAGCCGCACCTGCGAAGGAGTGCGAAAAATTTTGCACTCTATCGTTCCAACCACACAGAATCACTTTTTCAGTGTGTCGTCCCAGCCACACCTGAGCTTCGGTTGTGCGATTCTAAGGTCTTTCTCCTCAGCCTTTTACAAGACCGCTTCGGAGTACAATGGATTTGCACCCAGGCGGCAAAGTGGCACATCAAATGCACTGCTCTCCAGTGCCCAAAAATTCTTTTTGCCACGAGCCCTGGATTTGCGGCCAGTGGCTTTGCCAGCAGGAAGCGGAGAAAAACCTCAAATGTGCGGAATTGTTGGTTACGTAGGCAAGAAACGGGTTGTGCCGGTGATCATCGACGGGCTGAAAAAGCTGGAATATCGCGGCTATGATTCGGCCGGCATTGCCGTCGCGGGCAATGGTAACGGCAACGAACTCCAGGTCCGGCGGGCTGAAGGCAAGCTGCGTAATCTGGAAGAGGTCATCCGGCTCAAGCCGCTCGAGGGTACCTACGGAATCGGCCACACACGCTGGGCCACGCACGGACGCCCGACCGAAGAGAATGCCCATCCGCATCGTGACTGTACCGGCAAAATCGTCGTCGTGCATAACGGCATCGTTGAGAACTATCTCCCGCTCAAGAAAAAGCTGATCGAAGAAGGCCACAAGTTCACCACGGAGACTGATACGGAAGTGATCGCTCACCTGGTGGAGAAGGAATTTTTCAAGAAGGCGAACGGTCACCGCCCCAGCCTGGAAGAGGCAGTACGCAAGACCGTCCAGCAGTTGACCGGGGTGTTCGCGCTTGGCGTGATCTCGGCGGAGGAGCCGAACAAGATTGTCGCGGCCCGCAACGGGCCGCCAGCAGTGATCGGCCTGGGAGACAACGAATATTTCGTCGCCTCCGACATTCCGGCCATTCTCTATCACACACGCGACCTTTTCTTCATGCATGATGGCGACCTTGCGGTGGTGACTCCGAGCGGCGTGCAGGTCACTGACTTCAATGGCAAGCCCGTGGTCCGCGAGGTCCAGCACGTAACCTGGGACCCAATCATGGCGGAAAAAGGCGGCTTCAAGCATTTCATGCTCAAGGAAATTTATGAGCAGCCGCGGGCGGTGCGTGAAACGGCTCTGGGACGCGTCTCGCAGGATACCGGCCAGGTGTTCCTTGAGGAGATGGAGGTCACGGAAGAAGATTTCCGGCAGATGCAGAAGATGAACATCGCCGCCTGCGGCACCAGTTGGCATGCCGCCCAGGCCGGCAAGTTCATGATCGAGCGGCTGGCGCGCGTGCCGGTGGAAGTGGATTACGCCAGCGAGTACCGCTATCGCGATCCCATCATCACGCCCAAAGACATCACTCTGCTGATCACCCAGTCGGGTGAAACGGCAGACACCATCGCCGCTCAGCGCGAAGCCAAGCAGAAGGGGTCCAAGACCCTCGCCATCTGCAACGTAGTGGGATCGATGATCGCGCGCGAATCCGCCGGCACCATTTATACGCATGCCGGTCCTGAGATCGGCGTGGCTTCCACCAAAGCCTTTACCGCTCAGCTGACTGCGCTGTTCCTGCTGGCCATGCGAATGGGCCAGGTGCGCGGGACCATTGCTCCTGAAAAAAGCAAACAGCTCATGGGCGAGTTGCTGAAGATTCCGGCCAAACTGGAAGCGCTGCTCAGCCGCGATCAGGAAACCGAAGAGCTGGCCCGCCGCTACCAGAAAGCGCAGGATTTCCTTTTTCTCGGCCGGGGAATTCACTATCCGATTGCACTGGAAGGCGCGTTGAAGCT
>JBAIYI010000192.1:0-3053 GCA_037915955.1 Terriglobales bacterium | reverse complement strand
AGTGTGAGTCGATCGCTCCGTTCCGCCGTCTGGTCGTCAGCCTTTATCTGCGCAAGTTAACGCGATAAGCCTCCGCGTCTCCGCGTCTCCGCGTCTCCGCGTCTCCGTGGTGAATGTTCTCATTCCTGCGTGAAGTCACACACGCCGTCGGTCCTCTGATCAACGCGTGGCGGTGGTGTGGCCCAGGGGCCACCGTTGGTGAAGTCGAAGAACTCCTGCATGTCCGGCATGGCAGCGTCACGCGCGGTGAGCGGCGGGACCTTGAATCGCGTCTCAATGAACTTCAGGATTGCCGTGTAGTCCATAGGAGTGTGAGAAACGTAGTTTTTCTTGGCGAATGGCGAGACGATAAAGTTCGGCACGCGGAAGCCGGTGACATTCAGGTCGAAGTTGCATGTCGGATCATTCAGGCAGTCGCCGGGAATCGCGAAATCAACCGGCTTGATGCCATCCGGACTGGGGAAACTGACCGGCGGTACGTGATCGAAGGCTCCGCCGCCTTCGTCGAAGGCGAAGAAGAAGACTGAGTCCTTCCACGAAGGCGAGAACTCGAGCGCATTGATGATCTGCGCCACCCAGGCGGCGCCATGCTGCACGTTGATTGCCTGCGCAATCGGGACCGGGATACCCACGCCGGGATTATTCGTTGGGTGCTCATCGCGCCCGCTGGCCATTCCGGTTTCAATCAGGGCCACCTGCGGCAGTGTTCCGGCAGCGACGTCAGCGAAGTATTGATCAATGGAAACCACCTTCGCCTGGCGGGCTGGATCGTTCGAATCAGTAAAGAAATCGAAGAACGTGAAGTGATTCAGGTTCCAGTCGGAGATGTAGATCTTCCACGAAACGCCTGCTTCATCCAGGGCACGCCAGATGGTTTTGGCGGTGAGCTGCCCGCCGGTATTGGTATCCGCATGGACCCGCCCCGCGGAGGTGGCGGCATGCGAATAGAGCCGGTTGCTGCCCGTGCGGGTGGGAATCGGCGAGAAGAACATGTCGCCCATGGCAAAGTTCGACGCCGTGGCGTAGTAAAAATTGAGCTGGCTGTCGTCAAAAATCCCCATGGCGCGATGGCCGTCCTGGTCCACCAGCACGCCCGGTCCCAGCGCGACACTAACGTTTTTTGCTGTCTGTACGAAGCCATCCATGGGCGCGTTCAGGATGTGGGCGGGATCCTTATCATTCATCTCATGATGCGCCTCGGCCCAGTCCGGCGTAAGGTCCTCGGTACAGACCGAGCCGGTGTGATAGGGCAGGATGGGGCCGGGATTTCCAACCGCTGTGTTCAGCGAGCCTGCAACCTGAGCTGCGGGATCTGAGAGATCGCGAATCTTGCCATCAGAGCTGTTGATGGGAATGCCATGAGCCTGACGATACTGGGTCATGAAGCCGAAGTAATGATCGAAGGAGCGGTTCTCCTGCATGATCATCACAACGTGGTTCACGGCCGTGATGTCGCCGGTTTTTGGCGTCACGGGAATTGCGCCGTTCCCAAGCCCGGCGCAGGAGACGGTGAGCAACAGCAACAGGGCAAGACTGAGCGATGCCAGAACCTTCATATTCGAGAGTTGATGCAGGCCGGGAGCTCTGGGTTGGGAGCTCGTCGTGTATGAAATTTACTTAGGACGGGAAAACGAAATCCACCACGGAGGCGCGGAGACGCGGAGGAAGGTAGGCTGGGATGAGATAGATACCGAAGTATCTGGGTATCGGGTAACGGCCTATCTAGACAGCCGTCTCGCCAGTGCTCTGAGCGAAAGGCCGGCAAGAACCGGCGAGACGAAGGAAAGCAGCGCATTCTGGTACCACGGCGTAGGAAAGACCTGCAGCGTCCCCGTGGCAAGCAAAACCAAGGCCAGGAAAAATGTGAACACGAACCAGAATACAAAGAATAGACAGATCGCCGCGATCGCGCCGGAGAGAAACGAATCGGATTGGGAGTTCACCATCACAGGTTGAGCACTGATTCTACAACGCTGACTTCACTCCGATAATCCGTTATACCGTTACCCCGATATCCAGATTCTCTCCGTGTCTCCGCGCCTCCGCGTCTCCGCGGTGAGTTTTTTGCAGCAGACCTCAGTGGCGATGTGGGGCGAGCACGCGGTTCAGCAGGTCTTCCAGGCGGTCAAAGCGCGCGGAGGTGTCGGCTTTCAGGTCCTGGATTTCACGGCGGGTGGCCAGGTCATTACGCACCTGGGCTTCAAGGTCAGAGAGGCGCTTCTCCTGCTGCGCCTGGATGTCTTGCAGCCGTGTGGAGGATTCCACATAACTGCTGATGGAAGACCAGGCCAGCGTCAGCACGGCGATCAGGATCCCGATCTTGCCGGAGCGTTCCTTGAGCGAGTGAATGAGCTTTTCCATAATCGAAGTTCAGGTTCCTTTCGTGGCGGCTGTGGTGGAGGTGGTCTTTTCTGCGGCATGGGTGTCTTTTGCTGGTTGAGCTTGCGCTTCGGCTTCAGCGATTTCTTCCGGCGTGAGCTGGACGTGGCGCCATGTGCGGCCAGCTCCAACCAGGTAAATCGCAGTCAAGCTCACATTGAATTCCCGCGCGATTGATGTTTTTGTTCGCATGCCGGAAAGCAAGATCCTTTTGATCGAACGGACACTTGCGTCACTGAGCTTGGCTTGCCAGTGCCTCTGCCCTTGAGTTCCACGGCCTTTGCGCGCCATATCTGCTGAGTTCTCCTGTGGAGTTCCCAAAAAGAGATGATCTGGGTTGACACAGAGGGGCACATCGCACTTGTGGCATACAAACAAACCCGCAGGAATTACACCGTGGAACAACATCCAGGAGGCACGATGAGCGGCCCTGTTCCTCCCGATCAACCAGAATAAGCCGTAGCCGCCCGATTGAAGACCAGTCCATATCCAGCAGCCGGTGTTGGGCTCGAATGCGACACGGGACATGAAGCGGTCTTCGGCGGAGTTTTTCACGGCAGGAGCCCTCCACGAGTGAGTGAAAAAAATGAACAGCTTCGTGGGGTCGAGGCAGACCTCACCACGGAGGCACGGAGGAAGTCAGGGCAGAGGCGCAGCGCAGATCAACCCGGAAG
>JBAIYI010000592.1:0-10029 GCA_037915955.1 Terriglobales bacterium | reverse complement strand
CTTCAAACATTTCATCGAGTTCTTCGGGATCGATTGCATAAGCCTGTTTGAGCTCAACCAGAAGACACTACAGTTTCAGATGATGCACTACCGGTCCGCGCCGAACACCTCTCTTCGCATGTCACGGCTCAGGCCGGAAGAATTCAGATGGACGACGGACCGGCTACTCCGAGGCGAAGCGGTAATCATTCGCACGCGTGCTGATGTGCCTCAAGAGGCCGCGGAGGTGGTCTCCGCCCTGGCACACTCTGGAATACATTCATTTGCCGGCGTACCCCTGAAGTCTGCAACGCGGGTCTTTGGTGCACTCTTCTTTTCCTCATCGAAGCCTCTCGGTTGGGACGCACAATTGCTGGAAGAGATGTGTACCATCGCGAACATCATCGGCACCGGATTGGAGCGGGCGCGCGCGTTGCGCGACCTTGCCCGTTCCGAGCAGCTTAATAGCGCGATCCTCGCGTCGCTGCCCTCACTGGTTGCAGTGTTGGATCTCAAGGGAAACATTGTTTCCCTCAATTCTCCGGAAGAGGACCTTTCGGCCGATGTAAGCCTGGGAGAACTCCCCTTGCGTACTGGATTGAATTACCTGCAGATTTGCAGGCGTGCAGCCGAGAACGGTTCCAGCGATGCCAGGGAGGTGTTAACGGGGCTGGAACTTGTCCGCAGCGCACAGCGCAACCGTTTCGAAATGGAATATCTCTCGCCCAACGGAGGATTAGAGCGGTGGTTTTACATGTCCGCGGTTCCCCTTGTGGGTGCGAGCGGCGGAATTGTCATCAGCCATGTTGACATCACCGAGCGCAAACTGGCCGACCTTGAAGTACGTGAAAGCGAGCGGCGGTTCCGTCTCATGGCCGATTCGGCCCCCATGATGATCTGGATGTCCGGTCCTGACATGCTTCATAGCAATTTCAATAAGAGCTGGCTGGATTTCACCGGACGCGCCGTGGAAGAGGAACTCGGAGACGGCTGGATGGGCGGCATTCACCCGGAGGATCTCTCACGCTACCTTTCTGCTTATTACGGCGCGGCTGACGCCAGGCGACCGTTCTGTGTGGAATACCGGCTGCGTCGTGCCGACGGCGAATACCGCTGGCTGGTGGATCGGGGTGTTCCCAGATTTAAAGATGACGGCGTTTTCGCCGGCTTCATCGGTTGCTGTATTGACGTTACTGAGCAAAAAGAAACTGAGCGTGCGCGAGCCGAGATTGGCGGCCGCCTGATCCAGGCCCAGGAAGAAGAACGCGCAAGGATCGCGCGCGAGCTGCACGATGATATCAACCAGAAGCTTGGATTGCTTGCGATCGACATACAGCAACTCCAGCAAAGAACAGCCGGGCTCGCACCCGACGCGCAGCGCTCGATTTCAGGACTGTTCGAGCGAGCCAACAAGATATCCTCTGATGTGCAGCGGCTTTCTCACCGGCTCCACTCGTCCAGGCTGGATTATCTTGGGTTGCCGGCGGCGCTCCGCCGGCTTTGCGAAGAGTTCAAGGCGCAGCATCAAATCACTATTCAATGTCTCATTCAGGATGTGCCCACAACTGTACCGCGTGAGACCAATCTGTGCCTCTTCCGGATTGCTCAAGAATGCCTCAACAATACGGCGAAGCACAGCGGCGCGGCCGGGGTCACCGTGGAACTGCAATGCGAAGGCGGTTTCATCCGGTTGGATGTTACTGATGATGGCAAGGGCTTTGAGAGCAAACCGGCGGAAGACCGCGAGCCCGGTCTGGGAATGATAAGCATGCGTGAACGGCTGCGCCTGGTGCAAGGGGACTTAGCCATTGAGTCGCAGCCCGGGAAGGGAACTCATATAAGCGCGGTGGTGCCACTGAAAGTACCAGCAAGCGCCCGTGAACGCGAGGAACAGGAGTTCAGAACGGCTGTATAGGAGGTCCATATGTCGAAGCCGCGAATTTTAATTGCCGATGATCACGTCCTTGTGGCGGAAGCATGCAAAAAGCTGCTCGAAGCAGACTATGAAGTGGTAGGCATCGTTCGCGATGGGAGGACTCTGGTGCGGTCTGCGGCGGAACTGAAGCCTGACGTGGTCCTGGTGGATATTGGCATGCCCATCCTGAACGGTCTTGATGCCGGACAGCAGATCAAGGAAGCCATGCCCGCTATCAGAGTCGTTTATCTCACCATGAACAGCGATATTGAACTTGCCGCGGAGGCATTTCGCCGCAAGGCTTCCGGATATATCCTGAAAACCTGCGCTGCGTCGGAGTTGCTCGTTGCGCTTCGTACGGTCCTGCGCGGTGGAACCTATCTCTCGCCGGCGATTTCAAAAGACGATGTCGGGTTCCTGGTCCGCCAGAATAAAGAGCTTGTGGAAGAAGGCGAGCGGCTGACGGAGCGGCAACGCGAGGTACTCCAGCTTCTTGCGGAAGGCAAGTCAATGAAGGAAGTAGCCAGCATCCTGAGCGTTGCGACCAGGACCGTTGCGTTCCATAAGTACCGGATGATGGAACAGCTGAACGTGAAGACCAACGCGGAACTGGTTCAATACGCGATAAAACATCACATCATTGCCGCCTGATGATGCCGAAGGTGCGCCGTACGCTCGACCGAAGCTTCTTGATTGCCTCGCACCGCTTCCGAGGCGGCCTTTTCTTGTCGCGCTCCAAATCTGCAGAGCAAAAGAGTGCCATCGCCTGTTAGTTTTTACAGTGGTCACTTCCAGCGAGGACACATAGGATTCACTAAGAATCCTATGTGTCAAAATGACATCCCGAGACAGACAAGTACCAATCCGGCGCCGCAAGTACAGCTCCGCCAAGCCCGCCTGATTCTTGCGGACGATAATCCTGCCATCCTGCGCCAGGTTTCTTCGATTCTTGAAGAAGACTTCGACATTCTGGCGGCCCTCCCGGATGGAGAGAGCGCGTTGCGCAAGGCGGCAGAACTCAAGCCCGATCTGTTGGTTCTGGACATTTCCATGGGGCGGATGAGTGGTTTCGATGTGGCCAGGGCACTGAAGCAAGCTGGACAGAGCCCACGTCTGGTATTTGTTACGATTCACCAGGAAAGCGACTTTGTGGAGGCAGCATTGGCCTGCGGCGCATCAGGGTATGTCATCAAATCACATCTTGCCAGTGATCTCATTCCGGCGGTGAACGCGGCGCTGCTCGGCGATCTGTTTCTCTCGCCATGCCTTCTTAAGTCGGAAAACATGTCATAGGCTCGTGCACTGCCGCCAGCCCGCTGCCGCCAGCAGTCCACAACTACCTGTCAATTCTGACAGTGCATCCTGTCGCCCCGCCGGCGCGAAAATATAAATCGCTCATCCCCCGGGAGCTATGCACTTCGCCACCGGAGGCAAGCAATGGCACGGTCCAGACGGCATCTTCTTTTACTGCTCTTCATAACGCTCTTCTTTCAGCGCGCCCTGCAATCCCAGGAGTACGACGAAAACAGCAGACTCAACACCAATCTTGCTTTTCCGATCACAGTCCCGGTGAGCAACGCCTCCCATCTGGTGAAGATGGGGACCGGCGCCACGGCCGGCGCAGGTTACAACTTCAACCATAACCACGCCTTTGTGGGCGAGATCATGTGGAACTGGCTTTATCCCACTGACGAGTCCCTGGCGCCGCTGCGCAACGCCCTTGGCTCCACGGCATTGAACGGCCACAGCAACCTGTTTTCATTCAGCGCCAACTATCGATTTGAAATGCGAGGCAAGCGCTTCGGCGGATACGTGATCGGCGGGCCGGGCCTTTACTACCGCAACGCCGACCTCAGCGCGCAGGTTACTCCGCTTCCGGGCACACCCTGCACGACCGTATGGCAATGGTGGGGCTATGACTGCTCGTCAGGAATCGTGGTGGTACAGGACCACTCAACCTTCTCCTCTTCAGTACTTGGCGCAAATTTCGGCGGGGGAGTAACCGTGAAAGTGGGCAGCGAAACCCGTTATCGGATGTATTTTGAAGCGCGTTATCATTACGCTCCTTTTGAGAACAACTCGACCATTCGCTTTATTCCGATCACCACAGGCATACGGTTCTAACGTCTCCAATGCGGCCTATGCCCTTTATTCGATCAAGGTGGCGGGGGCGGGAAAATAAACGGCCGCCTTCCCGATACGGAGCACTTTTCAGTGCTTAAGGCGGCCGCTCTTATCGCAAATGCGCGATTGACGGGCATGATACAGCAGAGTCGCTGGTTTCACACAGAAGAAATTCGCTTTGGTTTAGAGAATTTGATTCGTGCGCGTCCCGGCTCAAATTCCTTGCATATGCACTGGAAAATGTTGTGGGTTCGCATGATTTTGCACCGAGCTTTTGCCTGGTTGTAGCAAAAATACTCAGCTGCCCAATCCGTTTCTATCTGGCAGCAGCACAATCCTTCCGTCCGGTATCGGCCACGCTCGCGATCAGCCACTTCCCGTCAGTACGTACCAGGTTGAACAGGTCCGTGCCGCAGTGGTCGACTTTGCCGTCCACAAGAAACTCGAAAGGAGCCCAGACGACCGCGAGATCATTATCAATCCGCACCAGAGGGTCATGGATTCGCTCTTCGATCTGCGCTTTTCCGGGCTTGCCCACCAGATCGGCAAAGGCGTCAAAGCTCATTTGCGTGGGCTTGCCGTCGCGCATCAACACCATGCCGCCGCCCGGCAGCAAAGGCTTCCTGATTGCGGCAGCGTCGCGCTTTGCCATGCCGTCGAACATGGCTGAAATAGGCGCCATAACCGCCTGTTCGTCTGCCGATGAGGCGTGCAGGGAAGACACCACAACGCCAGCGGTCAGTATTCCGGCCAGAGAGAGAAATGCAAGCGATCGATGGACAATTTTCATGGTTCCCGATTGTAAACCGCGACGGGCGAAGCTCAGGCCCCCTTAGCTTTCTGCTGCGGCTTAGCCGTGTCCTGCGGCGGCGGTGGAGGCGGCGGAGCTTGAAGCGGCAGTTGTTGTTGAGCCCTGCCCACAATCAGCCGATCGAGCATCAGAGCAATGTCAGGCGCGCTACGGTCCCAGTAATGCGTGTGCGCTCCCAGCCCTATGCAAGCTTCCTGGCGAGCGCCATCCACGTCAGCAAAGCGTTCAGCAGCTTCCGGATCAGGGAAAGCGCCGGCATCGCCGGCTCCCTGGGTTCGTTGCGTCCAGCCGTCAAGCCAGATTGAGCGGCCAACGTAGTCTCCGCTGCGATAGTAGTTGGCCCAGAGCTCCAGCCCCAGATCCTTCCTGGGTTCGGGCGTTGCACCTTGCGGGATAACGCCGGGCACGGTTGGTAAGGGAACAGGAATGCTCAACTTTGGCTTTTCGCCGGCATCGTCCGGAACCGGCCGGATATAGAAATAAAGGTTGGGGAAAAACCGGTTGAGAAGCTGACGCAGCGGACTGCCCATGGTGAAGAGCCGGATAGGAATTGGCGCTTGCTGGTTTCCTGCGTAGGCGAACTGGCTGAGCTCTGCAATCTTTCCGCGATGCAGGAAGCGCAGCAGGTCCGCGCTGATCAGCGAGCCCAGGCTGTGGGCCACAATCACAATCCGGTCATAGCCGCGCTGATTCACAAAGCGCAGGAGGCCGGCGTAGCGCTCCACCACGCGCGCGCGCGGAGTGTTGTGAGACGGCGCAGTACGCAGGTAGTTGTCCACGTCGAGCACAGTATCAAGGATCGTGCTGGCCGATTTGAAGATGGCCTTGCCGGCTGTGGCCATCGAGATGGCAATTGGGGCCCAAAATACTCCCTTCAAAGCTACATCCACCGTAAATTGATGGAAATGCCAACTGTAGAGGTGATACATCCAGGAGAAACCGTGTGAGTCGCCGCGGAAATAGCTGACGGTCGCCAGCAGGACGTACGCGAAGGGAAGACCGAACGCCGCCAGCCAGAAGCAATAAATGATCGCAGGGAAACCGGAGAACGCCCCGGAAAGCCACTCGCCCAGTGCACGTGACTTCTCATTATTGGCAATGATCGGATGTGTTGCTTCCTGCAGCGCGGAAGGCACCGCCAGGATAGTTAGCAAGAGAAGTGCCATAGCGATCAGGAGCAGAATGAGTGGTAGACCTAGTGGAGCACTTTGCAGGAGCAAGGCCTGAAGTTGGCGGCGATTTGCGGCATGCGGAGCCCGATTCAAGTCAGGGGTTTGGCTGCAATTGCCTTTTGATTCTTCCAGCAGCAGGCAGGGAAATTCACGGGGAGGTATCGTCGCGATTGTTTTGACGCTATTCCAAAGTGGCGCTTCGGGCAGTGGCTCGGCCGTCTTATAAATCGGGAGGTAATCCCAAGAATAATAAAATGCTACGCTCGAAGCGCACATTGTCAATAATAGGAGGAGCAGGGTAGGTACCGCCAAAGCAAATCGTCCTGTTCGGAAAGCACTCCTTGCTCTGGCCCGTTGATCAGCAGCTTTTGTCGAACGCAGGCATACAAATTCCATCATCCAGGCAAATATCGCCAGCAAGACCAGCGCCGCCCAGAAAAATCGCAGCACCAGAAAGACATACTGCAGCATCATGAAGGCCGCTGCATCGTAAATTTGCCCTACTTCACCGTTGGCCCGGTTATAGAACAGGCACGCCACAAATCCCGCAGCTACCAGGCCGATGCTGATGAGCCCTGATTCCTTGGCGCCGGCGCGCACCTGGTCATAGTTGGAGAAAATGTAATAGCAGACGCCGAACGCACCCAGCCACCATGCCACTCCGAGTACTGCATCCGTAAAAACTTTGTTCGCCAGCACAATGTTCGCTGCCCAGGCAGTTCCACCTGCGGCGACGAACAGCAGCAACCCGAACAGCAGGAATCCCAACTTGCCCTTGCCACGAGCTAATCCGCTCTTCGCCAACACGAAACCAGTGAGACCTGCAGCGGCGATCGCCAGCAGGATCGCTGCAATGGCCTTAGTCTTCCGTGGATCCAGAGAATGCGTGAGTGGCGCAAATGCCACTACCGGCAGAAGCACGAGGAAATTGAACATTCCCAGCGTGAGAACGCGGGTTGCGTAGTTATAACTTCTTTGAAGGAGGAACCAGGGCACAGAACCAACATGTTCCAAGGCAACGTGATCAATTGCAGTTCGCCCCAGGCTAGTAAGGTGAATCAGCAACTGATAAAAGGACATGAAGAAACGGATAAAAGAGTTATTGCGCTTGGCCAGGTCTGCCCAGTACATCTCATAAAGATCAACCTGCACCGGCGCACAGCCGTGACTGGCTGCGCGCGTTCCCTGCAGACGCACTGACTCGTACTTGCTCACCAAAGGATCGCCGCTATATTCGCCGAGCTGGGTCACGGTGAATTCATCGTTGATATCCGGCTGGCCTACGGCCGCGCGTCCCTGCCGCCAACTTTTGATCGTGAACCGATCGGCAAAGAATCCCCGCCGCTCCTCAAACACGGTCCGCATGCGGTCCCACAGTTCTTTAGGCCTGCCCAAGTCCTGCTTGAAAACGGCGGGTCCGGGCAGCGGCACTTCAATTTTTTCGCAGTTGAAATCCTGGTACGGACTGCCGCTTTGCGGGTCAGTGAACGCATTCATCCCCAGCAGGAGGTCAGCCATGCCCTGCGCGGACGATCCCGGCTCGTGCTTGCCCACGCCGTGGACGGCGATCACCGCCACCCGCTCACGGCCGCCGCGCTCAACGGGATCGGCAGGATTGCTCACAACTGTTTCTTCCATGGGTCGTCCTCCGGAGGCGATTGGGGAATGCTCTGTTGCTGCTTTGTTTCCTTGCTTGTGCTGGTTTTGCGACTTAGTTTAGCCAGCTTTCATCGCCGGTTGATGACAGAATTTGACCTTAGACGAATCTACTAACGCCGGCGCCGCCAAGTTCCCTTCGCCACCTGGCAAGAATGCCGCCAGAACGGCCAGCTTCAGTCATCTGACATGTGACGGCGGCCACATCTTTCGAGGATGGGCCAGCGGGAGAATGACCGCTATCGCTTTGGCGCGAGCCATTGTGGCTGGGAGTGGCACAGGTTGCGTCAGTATCCGAATGCCCGCGCTCTCCGGCCACAGGGAGAATTTGACTCCTGGGGAGAAACATCATGGGCAATATGTCGGCTCTGAGTTCCGCATCCATCAGTGCACCCACGGTCTCCAAGATCGGGTTGTTCCGCTCCGTCAGGGAAGACATCACGGCCGTCTTTGAACGGGACCCTGCCGCCCGTTCCATTCTTGAAGTGGTGTTGTGTTATCCGGGCCTGCATGCTTTGTGGGCGCACCGGCTGAACCACTGGCTCTGGGGGCATAAGTTGCGGCTCTTTGCCCGCTTTCATTCGCAGATGGTTCGGCTTTTCACCGGCATTGAGATCCATCCCGGAGCACAGATCGGGCACCGCCTGTTCATCGATCACGGCATAGGAGTGGTGATCGGGGAAACCAGCGTGGTTGGCGACGACGTAACCATCTACCAGAATGTCACGCTGGGCGGCACCGGCAAGGAAAAAGGCAAACGCCACCCCACCGTGGGCCATGGAGTGACCATCGGCGCCGGCGCAAAGCTGCTTGGCAATATCACCGTGGGTTCCAACTGCCGAGTGGGCGCCGGATCGGTGGTGCTCAGCGATGTTCCGGACAACTCCACCATCGTCGGCGTCCCAGGACATATCGTCCTGCATCATGGAAAACGCGTGGTGATCAGCGATCCCAAAGAGATCAGCGATCCTCTTTCCGACATCATTGCGGATCTGAGTGCAGAGGTTCATCAACTTCGAGCCGCGCTGGAAGAGCACGAGGTTACGTCGCGGGCTCCGGAGACAGACCCGCTGGGGGAGCCGTAAACCCTGACTTCGAGGCTCACTCGCAGCGGCGACGTGCACAAAACTTCGACGGGAACTCCACACTTCATTTAGATGTCAGCGCCGTTTAGTGTCCATTTTCGGACATAAGCCGGTCCCGCGGGAGGGAGTTCACTACTGGCGTGATCACCCGCAAGGTGGGATTGTCATGGATGATTCCGCGATTGAAGGACAGCCTGGCATTGATTTCCATCGGCAGATTCACGATAGCGCAGGTTTGCGCTCCGGCTGCGCCTGCGCGCTGGGCCACGGGCGTGAGGAAGGGTTTTCATTCGATACTTTCCCGGCACTTGCCCATCGCGTCGCTGCGCTCGGCTCGGGCCGTACCGGGCTACTCTATGCCAGAGTGGTTGAGCGCCACGCCGCTACACCGAAGTAATTGGGCTGAGCCGGAAAGTGAAGCTAAACTCTCACCATAATGACGGCTCCCTACGTTATCTCCAGAGAGGAACACAAAGAGCTTGGCCGCTCCTACCAGCCGAAAAGTGACTGGGCGGCCGCCGTGACGGGTTTAATCGTCGGGGTACCGGCATACAGAATGTTGCAGGAGCCTGGCGGAACGACAGGCTCCTTTGCGAGTCATTGCGCGTTGCACAGATTGAATAGCAGGTTGCTATTGTTGGTGGAATAAACGCAGCCGTACGGTGACCCACTAAAGGCGTTACCAGTGACTGAATTGTTCGCACTTGATCCAAGGAACACGCCGTATGCACTAGGCTTTCTTAGAAAATTCCCACTGTTCCCGATAAAGGCATTCGAACTGATCAGGTTATTGGATGAACCATTCAGTATCTCGATGTCGTCTCCGAAATTGTTGCCGAACTGGTTGCCGATAATGATCTGTAGTCCAGCGAAACCGTTCTGCACAGTCTGAACGGCGCGGATTCCATCATTTCCATTTCCGCCCATATCGCTGTGCTCAATCCGCCATGCAGGCGAATCGAAGAGCTCCACGCCAGTCTGCACATTATTCTCAAACTCACTCATGGATATGAAGATGTCGGCTGTGTTGTTGGCCAAAATTCCATCTGATCCGTTGAAATCTGCGAAGACGTGATCAAATTTCGCGCAGCAAGACTGGTTCCCATTCGATGCAATTGGATCTGAGAAGATCAATATCCCATGCTGAGGGCTGCGGCTCGCTAAGACCCGGGTGAGCATGGTTGAGGTTGCCCTATTGATGAAAATGTCGACAAAAGACAATCCGCGATTCGGGCCTCCGATATTCGAGCCGAACGTAGGATACCCGTCTCCATCGACTGTTAAATC
>JBAIYI010000228.1:0-1723 GCA_037915955.1 Terriglobales bacterium | reverse complement strand
ATACAACAAGGGCATTCAGGACCGTATCTATGGAGGCCTGAATCTTGACATCACCCATTGCGTCCAGGTGCTCCCCCAGCGCGCGCTGCTCATTTTGGATCCGCAGCCGATGTTCCGCCGCGCGCGGGGACGAAAATGCCAATGGCCTCAGCCGGACAGGCCGACCCTGCTCAGAGATCATCGCCTCTGCGATTGATGGAGTGTCCAACTGGAGAATGAACTGCACGACGGCGTTTTGGTCCAGTCCCGGATCTGTTGATGAAAACACAGCCGGGAGATGAGCCGCGTCGTCGTTTCCGGCGGACAAGAAGCTCACGGGTTGGGACAAAAGCAACGGAACTATCATCAGTATTGCGATGCTGGGATATGAATTGTGCTTCCACAGAATAGCTCTCATGCCCTCCTCCGAGTTACCTTTGGTGTCCACAGGGGGAATGCCTGTCTTCAGATGAGCAGCGGGATAATGAAGTTGATGCGAAACATACAAATACAAGAACGCAAAAGGCCGGCGACTGCACCCTGGAAAAATAGACTTTCCGGAGGCCCGGTGAGGTTGCTTTGCGGCAGGCAGGATTGCGCCGACGAGAGGAAGCCGCAGCAAGTGGGGGCCCGAATCTACATAGAGCCTGGCCGCGAAATGACTACGCCAATCAATCGCACGCCGGTGCAGGATTCGTCAGTGCTTTTTTTCTTCGTTGACGCGGGAGATGGCGTCTTTGATGCCCGGGGCGGGGGTGATTTCGAGCGCATTCTGATAGGCCTTCAGCGCCGCATCCCACTTCTTCTGCTTTTCGTAAACCAGCCCGAGCCGCACCTGCACATCCGCATTCTTAGGCAGCAGGTCCTGCGCCTGGAGCAGGGACTTTTCCGCTTCGGCATAGTTCTTCTGGAAGAGGAGTGCTTCGGCCATGTTGTAATAAACGTAGCCGTCCTTGGGATTGAAGTCTTTGGCCTTGCGCAGCATGTCTAGCGCCTGGGCGTACTGCTTGCCCTCCAGCGCCTGCGCGCCTTTGGCGAGGAAGGCCTTTCCGAGGAACTCGCTCGTCGTGCTCTGACCAGGATTCAGGGCCGCGGATTTCTGGAGGGCCTGAATGGCTTCGTCATAGCGCCTGAGATTGTGATAGGCGATGCCCAGTTGGGAGTAATCCGTCCAGTCGCCGTTGCCGTGGCGCAGCGCCTCCGTGACCTCGTTGACGGTTTCGTTGTACCGGCTCTCACGGAAAAAGGCCGCCGCCCTCAGGTGGTGCATCTTGTATTCGTCGGCAGGCTTGGCCAGCGATTCCCCTTGCGTCAGTGCCTGGATGCAGTCGTCGTACTTCTGCATGTTGAAATAAGCCTGGCCCAGGCCGTAATAGGTCGAAAACTCCTTGGATTTCAGCTGCACCGCGCGGGTCAGTGATGAGATCGCCAGGGCATTGTTCTTGAGATTCAGGTAGCACAGCCCGACCAGCCGATGCCCGAATTCCCAATCGGGATTCTGATCGAGATCCGGCTTCAGCTCCTGAATGGCCTTGTCATATTTTCCCTGGGCGTAATACGCGACAGCCTGCTTGTAGTCGGCCAAAGCTGCCGAAGCTGCGAGCAGAACGCTGGCGAGGGAAGCCACAACGACTGAGGTGCGGCGGAACCGCTTCATGGTATGAATCCCCCCGACAAGGGTTAAATGCCTTTCACTCATAAAAATTTATCGGCAACGCTACCCCAAGTCAAACAATTGCGGATT
>JBAIYI010000714.1:0-7436 GCA_037915955.1 Terriglobales bacterium | reverse complement strand
ACCAGACCGCCGGGACGCTTTCCGGCGGTGAGCAGCAGATGTGCGCCATCGGTCGCGGTCTTATGTCTGAGCCGCAGCTTCTCATGCTGGATGAGCCGTCACTCGGCCTGGCTCCCAAACTCGTGGATGAAATCTTCCAGTTCATCGGAAATATCTCCAAGCAGGGTGTCACGATCCTGCTGGTGGGCCAGAACGTGAATTACACACTCCAGGTCTCCGATTACGGCTACGTAATGGAGACCGGCCGGATATCGCTGGAAGGCCCAAGTGAAATGCTGTTCCATAACGAGCATGTGAAGGAAGCCTACCTTGGCGGTGGAGAGCACGTACCTGCAGCACGATAAATGTTTTAAACATTTCTCCGGTCTTTTGTTTGGGACAAAACGCCGATTTCTTGTCCCTTGAAATAAAATCGTTTGCTCTGCGGCGCAAATACCTTACAATCCAGACACAAACCAACTATGGCGACGGAAATCGTTACCGTGGACCCTCCGGTTATACGCGCTGCAGGCGGCATCATCCAGCGTGCAACGCCTCGTGGCGATGAAGTACTGATCGTCTTTCGCAAATCCGATGAGGACTGGACACTCCCCAAGGGCCCGGTCAAAGACGGCGAATCTTTTCAGGACGCGGCCTTGCGCGAAGTTGAGGAGGAAACCGGCTGCTCCTGCCAGATCGGCAATTATCTCGGGACCATCAGTTACGCCGAACGTGGCGTTCCCAAAGTGGTGATGTTCTGGAGAATGACGTCGGTGCAACAGAAAGAGGTGCTGGAGAATGAGGAAATTGGAGAGGCTGCATGGATGCTCCTTCCCGCGGCCATTCAACGCTTGTCCCTCCCCCAGGAAAAAGCGCTCCTCTCACGCATGGGAGGCGGCACAATGAAAACCGCTCCTGCTCCCGTGGAAGAAACTGCGACGATGCCTGCGATTACGTCCGTAGCGCCTGCTCAGGCTTCATCTATCGCGTCAGCTGCGCCTGCTCCCGCTCCCATCGCGATGCCGAAGGCGGCCGCGCGCAAGCGGGCATCCATTGAAGACGAGCGGGTTCGCGCACGGCTTTTGCGTGAATCGGAAGCATTTCGTGTCGAACTGTCTTTCCTGCAGCAACGTTCAGGACTGGGAGACCGCTCCTGGGTCATGGCGGCACAAGACCAACTGGACAATGTGGTGCGCTGCCTGGAAACGAACGACATTGAAGGTGGTCTGGTCTGCCTGAATGCCGCACAGCGTTTCGGAGTCTATGGCCTCACTCCGGGCGAGCTGATCACCCGCGCACAAATCCTGCGTGAAGAAGCGGAAAAGATCACTTCCTGGCGCGGGTCCGCAATAGAAACGCTGCTTGCCGTAGCAGATGACCAGCTCACACCCGACCGCATTGCGGATGCCATGAAGCTGCGCGACGAAGAATCCACCAATCAGCACTACCGCACGCGCTTGACCGGCGATTTCCTGCGTATTCTGCTGATCGTCTGCAGCGTGGCCGTGATCGGCATACTGCCGCTCATGCTCCTCACCGGCAAAGCACGCGCCGTTGGCCCGGTACTTCTATTTGGGCTTTTAGGATCCACGTTCGCTGCAGCGCACTCGCTGATGCGCGGCAAGAACGACTCCATGATCCCAAACATGTTCGTCATGCTCACTCCCGTACTTTTTGGGCCGGTGGCAGGGCTGGCGGGCTTCGGGATTCACGAGTATCTCTCCGGCGTTTTCAACTTCAGCTACACCCATTGGGGAGCGATGCTGAGCATGGCATTTCTGTTCGGAATGCTGTCACAAAGAGCGCTGGCCCGCTTTGCTGGTGGGAAGCGGAGAAAGAAGCCACGCTCATAGCAACGAAGCGCGCCTGGGAGTGGTCGCGAGGTTAATCCGGCTTCCCTGTTTCCAGTACCAGTTCCACTCGTGCAACCGTCGCTTCCGCTTTGTCGGCAGGTTTGCCGAGCGGTGCAATGGTCACGGTAAGCGGCTCGCTTAGCTGGCGCCGTGCCTGCAGTCTATCCAGGACTCCCGTCAGCGGATAAGTGCGTGATCGCCGCGAGATGACCTGTTTGGAGTCCTGCTCTGGCTGAAATAGATCCAGCGTTCCAACGAAGCCCGGAACGCCCGGAGACGGAACAGCGCCCTCACGCAAATTCAGGATGACCTGGTAAAGCACCTCGGCCGGCTGCTTGATTTCAATACCATCCAGCTTGAGAACAATCTGCTGATCCCGCTTAGGCGATAGCAGGCGGGGCAAAATCGCTTCCGATAGGGGCTTTAAGGCGACTCTCATCGATTCGGTTTTGATCGTCACGGGACCGGCCGCGGCCAGAATTTCTCTGTGGCCGGAATGCTGACGTGCGGAGGTTTGGCTTAGCGCCGTAATGAAACTCATGACGACAAGCAAAACTGCCCAGCTCGAGGTTTTGAAGCATCGCTCACGCATTCTGGAAATCCTAGCAGTTGTTCCCGGTTTCTTTTTACAGGAATCGCCTTTAACATCTCTTGCCTTGGGACATATTCTTTGACTTCTTCCCCGATGCAAGGAAAACCGGACGCCTCAGCGGCGCTGGCCCGCCGCATTGGCCTGTTTGACGCCACCATGCTCGTCATGGGCGGCACCATCGGCTCCGGCATATTCATTAATCCTTATGTAGTCGCGCAATACGTACATACGCCGTGGCTGGTAATCGGAGCCTGGCTGCTGGGCGGCGTGGTGGCCCTGATCGGCGGTTTCATCTGGGCTGAACTCTCTGCCCGCATGCCCCGGGTGGGCGGGCAGTATGCCTACCTCCGCGAGGTTTATCATCCTCTGCTCGCCTTTCTTTATGGATGGGTGCTCCTGCTGGTCGTCCAGACCGGGGGTATGGCTGCTGTTACCGTCACCTTTGCGCGTTATTCTTTAGAGCTTACCGGGATCCATGCGGCAGACTGGCTGGTGGCAGTTATCACGCTGGCGATTCTCACGGTTGTGAATTGCCTGGGCGTGCGCGCCGGCAGCACAGTCCAGAGCGCCTTGATGGTGATCAAGATCGGAGCCATCGCGCTGCTGGTATTCGCGGGGGCATTCCTGATCCACGGATCCTCTGCCTCCTGGAAGCCCGTGCTTGACCAGCCTTTGTCACCTTCATTGCTTTCCTCGATCGGCGCGGCAATGGTTCCGGTGCTCTTTGCTTATGGTGGATGGCAGACAGCTTGTTTCGTTGCCGGTGAATTGAAGGAGCCGCGGCGCGATCTACCGCGGGCTTTGGTACTTGGTGTCATCGGAATCACGCTGTTGTATGTCTCTGTAAATTTCATTTGTGTACGCTCACTGGGTGTGAGCGGCCTGGCCGGGACCCACACACCGGCATCCGCGGTGATGCGCGCCGCCATGGGGCAGCGCGGCGCAACCCTGATTGCCCTTGGGATAGCGGTCTCCACGCTCGGCTTTCTCAGTCAGGGCGTGCTTACCGCGCCACGCGTTTACTTTGCCATGGCTGAAGACGGCGTATTTTTTCGTCAGCTTGCCTGGGTAAGCCCCACGACGCGGGTGCCTGTTATTGCCATTACCTTGCAGAGCATCTGGACTGTGGTCATCCTGCTCTCCGGCAAATACGAGCAGATCCTGAATTACGTCACGGCAATGGACTACTGCTTCTTCACCGCAACGGCAAGCTGCCTCTTTGTTCTGCGGGCCCGCAGCGGGGAGCAACCTGCGTTCCGCATGCCTGGGCATCCGTGGACAACGGCCTTTTTCTGCGTGGTTTGTGCCGCCGTCGTTCTCAATGCGTTTTATCGTTTTCCCGGCAATACTTTGATTGGACTGGCCATTCTTCTTGCCGGGATTCCCGTGTATTACATTTGGACAAGGGCCGCTAAACCATGACTTCTGTTCGCGCGAATGCCGGGTCAACGTACATGCAGTGGGCAAAGCTCAATGCCTCTGCCAAATACAATCTCGCCACCAGCGGCATGATTGGCTTTCCACTCGCCGAACTGGGCGTGAGCATTGACCAGCTTGAGATCAATGGGCCCAATGTCTATGGCTACGAGCCGCTTCTGCACGCGCTCGCCCAACGGTACGGCGTTCCGCAGGAAAACGTGGTCACTGCGATGGGCACCTCATTTGCCAACCAGCTAGCACTGGCCGCATTGACTGAGCCGGGCGATGAGATTCTGATCGAGCAGCCGACCTACGATCCGCTGCTCGGGATAGCCCGGTACCTGGGATTGGAGATCAGGCGCTTTCACCGCCGTCGCGAGAACAACTTTGCCCTTGATCTGCAGGATCTTGCTGCCAACCTAAGTCCCCGGACTCGTGTGATCGTGCTGTGCAATTTCCACAATCCCACTGGAGCTGCCAGCAGCGAAGCGGAACTGCGCAAAGCCATTGAGATCGCGCGCAACAGTAACGCCCATGTGCTGATAGACGAAGTCTATCGTGAGATGCTTTTTGAGGCGACGCCTCATACCGCATTTCATCTGGATCCTGAGCGCGTGGTGATCACCAGCAGCCTGACCAAGGCGTACGGTCTGAGCGGTATCCGCTGCGGCTGGATCTTTGCTCCGAAAGCTCTCGCGCAGCGAATGTGGCACATCCATGACCTGCATGCAGCCGGCAATCCGTTTCCGGCGGAACAGCTGAGCGTGATCGCCCTCGAGAGGTTAGAAAAGATTTCCGTAAAAATGAATGGCTTACTCACGGAAAACCGGCGGCTGCTGAAATCGTTTCTCGAAACCCGTGATGATCTCGATTATTTCTGGCCGGAATACGGGACCATCGTCTTCCCACGCCTGAAGCGCGGCAACGTTGACGATCTCTGCGCCCTGCTGCGGAACGAGTTCGACACCACGGTAGTTCCCGGCAGTTTTTTTGAGATGCCGGATCATTTCCGCATCGGCGTGGGACTGGCTACGGACACAGTAGGCGAGTCCCTGCAGCAGCTCGCTCGCGGACTCGACGCGTATCAGGCCACTCTGGCGGAAAAACCTGTGAGCTAATTTCAGTCCTTCTCGGCGGCAAATTTGCCCGCGCCGTGGCACGCAATATAGAGCATGGCAAAGCAGTACAGAACGGCAGCCTCTCCGCCATTCTGGATCGGTAGCACGCCTTTGGGCTGGTGGACCATGAAGTACGCCACGGCCATCTCGCCGCTGGCGATGAACGCGGCGAAGCGTGTCAGCAGACCGAGAATCACAAGTATTCCGCCGGCAAATTCGATGATCGCGCCCACCAGCATCAACGGAGGATGCAATGCCTGGTGCTGCCCGAAGGCGCCGAATAGCTTGCCTGCGCCGTGACACATAAACAGAAAGCCAACCACCACACGAAACGCCGCATACGCGACCGGTTCCAGCCCGCCCAGAAATTTCATGCTTGCCCCTTATTCTTCCTCGGAGGGAAAAGTCTAGCTGCGCCGCATTGTGATGTCGAGTCACAGAAGGGTGTCACCCATGGTTCCGGACTTGCCGATCTTGATTTAGAAATCGAGAAACAAAGGCCTGAGTTCGAGAGAAGTGCAGCGGGAGAGATGTTCCCGCTGCACTTATCTATACAACGAAGTATTTTGCCTGCGGGTGATGGACGATGATTGCCGACGTGGATTGTTCCGGCTCCATGTGGAAGCCGGGTGTGAGATGCACGCCGATGTTCTGCTCCGGCTTCAGCAGCGCAAAGAGCTTTGTCTGATCTTCCAGATTTGGGCATGCGGGGTAACCGAACGAATATCGCGATCCACGATACTTCTGATGAAATAGATCACTGATGCGCGGGGCATCTTCTCCGGCGATCCCGAGTTCCTGGCGCATGATTTTGTGAAAGTATTCGGCCAGAGCTTCGGCGGTCTCTACGCTCAGACCGTGGAAGTAGAGGTAGCGCGTGAATTCACCGCTGTCAAAGAGACGCTTGGTTTCTTCGGAAGCGCGGTGGCCCATAGTCACAACGGAAAGGCCGATCACATCCATTTGGCCGGATTCCTTGTGAAGGAAGAAGTCTGCGATGGAGAGCTTGCGTCCTTCGCGCTGGCGCGGGAAGGTGAACCGCTGGATCTCTTTTTGGGAGTCGGGCGATTCGTACAAGACCACGTCATTACCTTCACCGTGGCACGCGAAGTATCCGTAGACGACTTTCGGCTCAAACCAGCCGTTCGCAAGGACCTCTTTCTGCAAATCGGCGAGAACCGGCTTGTATTTCTCTTCCACCAGCCGCAGATAGTCTTCCTGCGAGGCCGTCTTCAGTTGCCACTGATTTTTGAACAGCGCTGTGTGATTGATGTAGTCGAACAACGTGCTCAGATCGAAGTCTCTCCGTACGCGCACACCATAAAACGGCGGCACAGGGATATTGGGAGGTGGTTGAACCACAGCCGAGCGCTCGGTGCTGACGGACGCGTCACCACCCGCTGCGGCAACAGCCTTGGCAAACTCTTTTACCTTGCGGCCTTCGGTAAGGCGCTGCTCACGCTGCCCATTTTGTGATGTGAGGTCGTCCATGATGTGCAGACCCGCGAACGCGTCATCAGCATAGAAGACGCCGTTCGAGTATTCGCGGCGGAGATCATCTTCCACGTACTTACGCGTAAGAGCTGCGCCGCCACAGATCACCGGAAAATCCAGCTTCTGCGCCTGCAAATCCTGGATTACGTATTTCATCTCAAGCGTTGACTTCACCAGCAGGCCGCTCAGGCCGATGGCGTGCGCCTTATGCTCGCGAGCAGCGGTAATGATGCTGTCAGAAGGCTGCTTAATGCCGAGGTTCACCACACGGTAGCCGTTGTTGCTCAGGATGATGTCAACCAGGTTCTTGCCGATATCGTGTACGTCACCTTTTACGGTGGCCAGTACGATCGTTCCCTTCTGCTGCGCGCCGTCTTTCCTCTCCATCTTCGGTTCGAGATAGGCAACGGCCTGTTTCATTACACCGGCGGAGTCCAGCACTGAGGGCAGCTGCATTTTGCGAGCGCCGAAGAGCTCGCCGACGGTCTTCATCCCGTCGAGCAGAACAGTGTTGATGATCTCGAGGGCTGAGTATTTGCCCAGAGCATCGTCGAGAATCTGCTCCAGCGCCTGACGATTTGCGCCTTCACCGAGCGACTTTTCGCCGTTGATAATGCAGCGCTTGAGCTTGTCTTCAACCGATAGAGATTCCAGCGGCGCCGCTTCGGCCTCGGGCTGTTTTTCAACTCCAGCGAAATGGGCCATATAGGCCTGGAGCGGATCACCGTTCGACGTGTCGCGGTAGATCAGTTTCCGCGCCAGATCCACTTCAATCTGCGGAATCTTATAAAGAGGGTAGATCTTGGCATAATTGACGATGGCCATGTCGAGGCCGTGATCCACCGCTTCTTTCATGAAGACGCTGTTCAGCACGCGGCGTGCATACGTATTCAGGCCGAAAGAGATGTTGCTGACGCCGAGGATGGTTTTTACTTCCGGCAGCTCCTGTTTGATCCGTTTGATGGCCTGGAGCGTCTCGAT